>CAZQGM010000065.1:0-7007 GCA_964592885.1 uncultured Gammaproteobacteria bacterium | reverse complement strand
ATGTACAATATGGGAATCCAGGAATTAGAAAGCTTTTTAAGTGTATATAAAGATTAGTGCATTATGGATTTTAGTAAACAATTTGATTATATCGACACTCATTGTCACCTAGACTTGTATAAAAACTATACAGAGGTTATTGCACAGTCTAAAATGTCAAACACTTCGATTGTTGCGGTAACAAACCTTCCAACAGTGTTCGAGCGAGAATGCAAGCTATTCAAAAACTATTCAAATGTAATTGTCGCATTAGGTTTTCATCCGCAATTAGTGAAATCTCATGGAGATCAGGTAAGTCAGATGTTAAACTTTATGTCTAAAACGCAATTTATCGGTGAAATAGGGCTAGATTATCAAGAAAATAATGATGACCTAAAAACGAAACAAAAATACATATTCCAACAAATATTGGACAGTGCAGCAACATATAGGACCAAAATACTTTCTGTGCATAGTAGAAAGTCCTCCGAAGATGTAGTAGCTATGATTGGACCTAATTTCCCCGGAAACATTATTCTTCACTGGTATAGCGGGTCACAACCGACGTTAAAAAAGGCTTTGTCTAATGGATATTTATTTTCCGTTAATCCAGCTATGACATTTTCAGCTAGTGGAAGATCTATTATTAATGGTTTGCCACTTGAAAAAATTTTAACTGAAACAGACGGTCCATTCACGGAGGTGAATAATAAACAAAGTATCCCTTCAGACGTAAATTTGGTTCTGGACTACTTGGCAAAGTTACATAATCAAACAACTCAAGATATCAAGGAAATAATAAAAAATAACTTTTTGAATATTTTGAATTAAACAGATATGGCAACTATTTATGGTCAACCTAGCCGATATCTTAATGCAAATAAAACCATAAGCAAATATGGCGCATTAGCCTACCTAATCTACTTTACTGTCATCATTGGAATAGTTATTTGGAGGTTATCAATTGCTTCGTATTCATTGCCTGCGGTTGTAGCTATCTCACTAGTATTTGGCCCGCTATTACTAGTTACCGACTCACTTATGAGAAAAGAAGAGTCGCTCATGTATAAGTTCCGCAGTGGCATTATTGGAGAAAAGCTAATCGGTGATGAATTAAAGAAACTTGATTCAAGTTATACGGTATTCGAAGATGTTCACGTCCCGGGTAAGAAGGAGAACATCGATTTTGTGGTAGTAGGTGCTACAGGAATCCATGCAATCGAGGTTAAAAACCATCATGGAAAGATTGGCTTTGATGGTGACATTCTCACCTTAAACGACAAACCTTTCGAAAAAGATTTTCTTAGGCAATCCATGCGTGAGGCAACCTCACTCCACGATTATCTTGTCTCCTCTGGAATTTCTAATGCGTTTGTTGTTCCTATCATTGTCTTTTCTCATCGCTTTGCTGTTGTCAGATTTGGGATTCAACCAATTAAAAATGTCCGAGTCATTCAATATCGCTGGCTTAACAAAATGATAACTAGCGAACCGAGAAGTTACCCAGATCAAAAAGTGATTGATCTAATAAAAAATACCTACATTCAGGCCTAGTAGCCTGTGTAAGCACACTTTTTTGTAAAGTTGCGGTCAGATGTTAGAATATAAATATATGAATAGCGATTCCATGAATTTGAAAGAGAAAAAAGAGTTTGGAGATAAAGCTCGTGTTGCTAGAGAGAAGTTATCCCTAACTCAAGCAGATGTAGCCAAAAAAGCCAATATGACAGTCAACTACTACGCCATGATCGAGCGCGGTGAAGCTAATTTGTCCTTTGAAAAAATGAAGAGTATCGTAAAAGTTCTTAAACTCAAGATCACTATTTCCTAGCATCAAGTACTAGTTTGGCAGATTCTCTCATCATTTCGACCAGTTTTTCAGCCTCTTCAAATGTTGCTCTCTTAGGATTTGTTTGTTGTAGGCTCTCCAGAGCAGATTTGAACATCTGATCGTGATTTGCAGTATCTATAGCAAATTGCAATGTCTCTTTTGGTACTGCCTCAAATTTTTCCTTGCCGATAGCGGTTATCTCATCCCATGGCAACGAAGCGATACTGCTATATTTATCCATGAGCGTATTATAGTCCAAGAAACCTACTAGAGGAAATTACCCATATTTCCGCTACATGTATTTTTCGTAACCAATAAAGTTTAATAAATCTACGGCGAAGCCGCCGTCCTCAAGACGGCGCATAAATTCTCTGCTTTTTGCCTGAGAAAGTATATTAAGGCTTCCTTCCCAGAGTATATTACGGTCGATAATTGCTAGTTTACGGTGGTGATTCCCTGTGCAAAGCAGTACTTGGATGCCAACAGCCTCAAATTCTTGGATTTCTACCTCAGACTGCTCATCATAGCCATCTATGTGCTCCCGTGGATCACGCGTCACTATGTAGATTTTGACACCACGCTCTACTAAGCGTCGAAACACTGGCCAAAAAGTCTTCATTCTGGCTATGGTGATGAATGGACTTTCGATAATTATCTCATTCTGGCTATTTTCTAAGTCTGTCAGAAATTTAGAGAAGAAGGTTTTCTCGTCGTGCAAAGAGGTTTTAATCATGTAAATCCTCCTCCGACTTCGATTGATACAGTTCCATTAACCTGGTAAAATGCACTAGGTAATTATCGGAGAGCGGTTCAAAATAAGAATCGTCCTCCGCACAAACATTCAATATCTCGATGTCAAAAAAATAAGAATAGATTGATATAGCGAGACAAAATTGTATCTTGAGTTTATTATAGCTCCATATTCTGAAGACGGGGATTCCCAAGGATCCTTCGTATGGCCACCTCTTGAACTCCTTTGTATCTCACTTAAAATCGAGTCCAAAGACTTTCATTTGTATACACGTTTTTCCAAACGAATACATGAGATACATGTGTAACAATCTACCCATACCCGATATACTATACCCATGAATCTCGGTCCTTTCACGGAAATTGGGGTACTTATCGGCATTGCCGCCCTTGTGTCGCTCGTGATGCGATTTCTTCGACAACCACTAATCGTCGGCCATATCATCACAGGCATACTCGTGGGTCGATATGCTATGGGAGTTTTTCAAAATGTCCACACACTTGAATTATTTAGTCATCTAGGAATTGCATTCTTACTTTTTAGCGTTGGATTAAATTTAAACCCCAGAATGCTTAAAGAATATGGCATGGCATCTATCATGAACACCTTCGGACAGGTCGTTTTAACAGGTGGGACTGGTGTAGGGGTGTGTATGTTGCTTGGGTACGGGTGGGTGACCGCGCTTTATGTCGGTATAGCAATCTCGTTTTCAAGCACTGTCATCGTGCTAAAGCTACTAACAGATAAAGGAGATCTGGATAAATTATACGTAAAGATCTCCATCGGGTCGTTATTACTACAGGATTTGATTGCAATAATCCTGTTATTTGCAATTCCCATTATCAGTGGTTCATCTGGTCAAGGGGCTACTATATTCCTAACTTTGGGATTAGGACTGGCTGCAGGGGTGGGAGTATTTGCATTTGCTCATTACGTACTACGATATCTACACCCATACCTTACCCGTTCACAAGAATTGTTGTTTTTATTTGCCAATGCATGGGCAATTCTAATTGCGATTCTCTTTCAAAATATAGGATTCTCACTGGAAGGAGGTGCGCTCATCGCTGGGATAGCACTATCAACCCTACCGAGTAGTCATGAAATAAGCGCACGTCTTAATCCACTACGCGATTTTTTCATCGTATCGTTTTTTATACTGTTGGGGACACGATTGGTCGTTAGTGATTTTGGTGGAATACTGATTCCCGCGATAATACTGTCTCTTTTTGTCTTGATCATTAACCCTCTGATTCAATTAATCGTAATGGGAGCACTTGGATATCGTAAAAAAACAAGCTTCCAAACTGGGATGATGGCAGCCCAGATAAGCGAATTCTCATTAATTCTTATTGGTGTAGGAGTCTCGCTCAATCAGGTCGCTCCATCAGTATTATCTACAGTCACACTCGTTGGTATAATAACAATATTCATTTCAACCTATCTCATTTATTACTCGGATAAACTATATCGACATGTTTCTCCATATTTGACTATCTTTGAAAAAAAACATGTTCGAGAACGAGCAATAAAACAAGATAAATATCCAGTTATCCTGATTGGCGGGGGGCGGGTGAGCTATGACTTCATCGAGCATTTTAAAAAGGAGCATATGCATTTTTTGGTAATTGATCATGATCCAGAAGTCATCGAGCATTTAACAAAACAAGGTATTACGTGTGAATACGGCGATGCAAGTGATCCTGATTTTTTGGAGGACATGAAATTAACAGAAGCTACATTTGTTGTCTCTACCAGTCCTGAACTAGAGACAAATCATATCGTTTTATCAGTATCAAAACGCAATGTTACAGCACCTCTCGTCTGGGTGGTTGCTCATAGCATTAGTAACGCTCTCGAGCTTTATGATGCGAAGGCTGATTACGTCATTCTGCCACACTTTTTAGGCGGTAAATATGCGGCTGGACTACTCAAACGTCACGAGAATGGTACTGTCGAGATAGAGGAAGTACGAGATGAACAGATCGAACTATTGCAAAATCGAGTGGCTGCCGAACATGAGCATCCTCAAATAGAGAGATTTCGTTGATGTAGTTGGATATTCGTTTATTAGGAAGAGCTAATGTCGGCATCTTCACGAAAATATCTATCTCGGGGCTATATATTTACCCCAGGCGATGCGAAAAAATGACGTGACGAAAATACATATTTAACCCTGAATGCCGGCAATTCATCTGCGTGACTCCTACTCCCTTAGAGACATTCATTTTTATAGCTCAGACTGATATAGTAGATGTGAGGGGTTGAATTGATTGTATGATCCGAATAGCTGCCGTTCGGAATTCTATTTCATGGGTTGGTTTTAGCATCATCTGCATTTTGATGGTCGTTGTGTTTTTTTTTTTTTTTTAAGTCTCAGCGGTCATGACCCAAACCACAGCATCGGTCACACCCACGTCGGTAACACGGGAAACAGACGAGACGTTTATCTTCACTATCAATAACACTGACACAGCGAGCATCAGATATATCAAAATCACTCGGCCGTATGATGCTATCACCATCATAGGGGGCGCAAAGGGCTGGATATTCTCTGTGACTCCTTCATATATCACCATTACTGGAGGTGTTTTACCTGGTGGAACATCAGATACGTTCGCGTTGACCGCTCGATCGGGAACATCCGATCGTTCAGCTAGCGATTGGATCGTAGAAGTATCTGATCTTGAAAGTGGGGGGGGTGCGATACGAGCGACAGGAAGTGTGCCACTTACGATATCTGGGGACCCTCCAGATACCACTGCGCCGATCATAAGTAATGTAAGTGTCTCTCGTACATCGTCCTCATTTACATGTACCTGGACGACATCTGAATCTGCTAATGCACAAATCGATTACGGCACAACCGATGGATACGGTGAAACGCAACAAAATGCGTCATACATCACGTCGCATAGCATGACCGTGTCAAATTTATCGCCCAACACGCTGTACTATTATCAGATAAGTGGAAGCGATGCGCAGGGAAATAGTGCTGATCAGTATTCTAGTTCAGTCCTGACATCTCAAGCGGGCGCGACGACAGCGCCAACGGCGACCTCAGCCCCAACAGCAACGACGGCACCGACAGCCACACCAACGCCAATAGGAGTCCCAACAGCAACGACGGCACCGACAGCCACACCAACGCCAACGAGACGACCCACACCAACTCCATCTCCGACACCGATTCCCGACAGAACGCCGCCAACGATCTCTATCGTTCCGTTGCCAGGATCGACGTTTAGATTTCCTCCTCAAATACAATTCACGTTGACTGACCAAAACGATATAGCGTCGTACGGATACTCCGTAAATGGAGGACAAAGTATCATCCTTGAGCAGTCGGGTGGATCTAAGAAATCTTTTACATCACTCGTGATACCAGAAAAAATAGAAAAGACTGGCGTCTACGAAATTCGTTTATTCGCAACTGACGCAGAAAAAAATACTGCCATCAGTCCAGCAATTATATTTACAATCGACCAGTCACCTCCCGTATTTAGCAATATACCTATCTTTCCCAAAATGGTCCGTGAGGCACCAATTCTGAGCGGTTCAGTGGTCGACACAAGCCCCATTGCATCTGTGCAAATTTCCTACGACGGACAAAAGTCCTGGGAGACACTCGTAGAGAAAGCTGATTCTCGTATCACATTTACGACACATTTCCATGACCCAAAACGAGAAGGGGTATACGATATATCGTTCAAAGCACAAGATAGCGTTGGCAACGAAACGACGACCATCCCTGAGCGCATTATCGTCGACAGGTTGCCACCTAAAACTGGAGGAGCTGTTGCTAAAATCCATTCTTCTATACGGTCACCGCTCTCACCTGAGAGTATCGATAGTGTCAGCGGATTCCCCGTTACCTTTTTCTTTTCCAGCGTCGGCGGCGTGACACGGGGATTTCTAACGATCACATCTGGCTCGCAAACGATACATACCCCTCTGCAACCGTCATTTCGGGCTGGTGTGTGGGAAGCGACTGTCACTCCTACCACACCTGGGACATATAAGACGATGCTGACGCTTGACGATAGTGCCAATCCCGTCGCGACAGAGGGCGGGTTCACATTTTTTGTCGATTCACCGACATGCGCGCCAAATCGATCAGCGCTTACGAATGATACATCAGTCGTAATTGATGCATATGATCCCGCTACCAGACAGTTTTCCGCGTGGCGCGCGGAAAGCTATGGTCAGAAAAACCGAATTGCTGTCTTGGAAGATGATTGTCGTCCTTTTTTCGTCCCACCTGGGACATATCGACTCAAAAGTACATCGAAAGCGACTATTCCTGTACAAACCGAACCAGTCACACTCACAAAAGACACATTTCTATCAACCGCTCTGACATATAAAAAGAAACGGTGTACTGAAGTCGGCCCATTTTTGTTCTGCCTGCCAGAAACTGATTATCAGAAATATGCACCCCAAGTA
>CAZQGM010000064.1:0-7078 GCA_964592885.1 uncultured Gammaproteobacteria bacterium | reverse complement strand
TGCTCTACCATTGAGCTAATCGTCCTTTGGTACTGGTAAAAACGCACTTTATTGTACCGCATGCTGTGTGTTTCTCACAACCTATTTGTTTTACGATTGACTGTGGGCAGGTAACGGCATACGCTATATATATCGTATGCCACACACTGCCCAAACACCCCCAACAATTTCAGAGCATCATATCTATAACCGCCTCCGCTCTCAACTTATACTGGGAGAACACCCGATAATCGTCGGAATTGCAGGCGACAGTGGATCAGGCAAAACGACATATAGTGACGGGATCAGACAAATTTTTGGCAAAGAACTGACTACAACCATTGAGCTAGATGGATATCACACTGAAAATAGAAAAGAGCGTGCGAGCACTGGTCACTCCCCACTTGATCCTACGTATAACCACCTTGGACTTGCTGCATCACACCTCGCACTTCTCCGAAGTGGTATGGCTATCGATATCCCGACCTACGACCACGAGCGAGGCGATTTTGGACCAACCAGACACATCAACCCAACCCCCATCATCATCATAGAAGGACTTCATGCATTGGCAGACGAATTTCAGGCACTTCTCGACTTTACTATTTTTGTCGATCCATCTCGAACGATCAAACAAGGCTGGAAATACAGCCGTGATGTTCAAAAGCGTCATCATCATGATACTGATAGCCTCAAAAAAGAGATGGTAGAACGCGAAGCGCTCTACAAACGGTATATCGATTATCAAAAGACGGCGGCATCAGTGGTCGTCAAAATCCACCATTCCAAAATGTCCGGACTCAGTCGCTATGAGTATGCTGGACCAATGCTCGATACAGCCTACTGGATAGAGCTGATTATCGTCAATTCGAGCTGTCAGCTTCCGACAGTCAACTTGCCTTTTGATTTAGGAGGACTCACCCAGCGTATGGATGAAGCATTTATTTTGGGCACGATCCCGTCACATTACTGGGGACGAAGCGTGAATAGTGTTCTTCTCGATGGATATATTCCCAAACAGGCAGTAGAGACGCTTTTTCGACACATGGAACGGTGCACTGGTATATCTCCAGAAGATACGCTTTCCATTGAACCATCATCACCGGAATCAGTGTCTTCCGTGAAGTTTGCACAGCTTCTAATCGCCTGGCGATTTTTGGAGGAAGCATACCGTCTCTCCATGAATAATCGTCTGGACAGTGACGAACAACGAGCGCAGTAATTCTCGTTTGTGGTTTTTTTGATCCACTCGCTAGTAGACTATCTTCGGCTCTGTGCCCCAGATACCGACTGCCTTGGCAAGACTTCCATCTCTGTGTTCCTCGACCCATTCTAAAATCGTTTTTCCTTCACTTACACACTGCCTTGCCTCAATAGCTGCCATGGCGCCGCCTTCTGCCCCATCTGGGTGACCAAGTACCCCACCTCCGAACTGCATGTAGCAGTCACCGCCAAATTTTTCGTACACTTTATCAAATACGCCTGGATGGAGTCCTCCTGATGCGACGGGCATCACTCGTTTTTTGCCGAACCATTCCTGTCCAAGTGTATGAAATTTCGGATTGCTTTCCGTGTGATCGGTCGTCAACATACGTGCGATTTCCTCGGACTCTCCGTAGTCTTCCATTTTGGCCTTCGGTGATCCACTATGAAGCGAATCGACACCAAGGAGACGATACATTTTTGCGAGTGTCAGCATGGATATGGAAAAACCACATAGTTCTCCAGTGCCGCTGATTCCTGATCCACTTTCGCGAGTCATAAATGAATGCATAGCGCGGTGTGCGTGGATAATGAGTTCAGGATTTTTGTTTCGCATGGTATGGACTGCTGCCATGCCAGTCGTGACTACATCCATCATCATACAGATGCCGCCGTGTTCCTTGATGCGGTTTGCGCGATTGAGCATATGATCCATATCTGAATGGGTCACATTGCAAAGATATAGCTTTTTTCGTCCTGTCGCTTTTTCTGCATTTCGTAGTGCCTCAAGCACCAAATCGCATCGATCCTCAAATTTTGAAAATGGCAGACTCGTCAGATTTTCATCATCTTTGATGAAATCATAGCTTCCATCGCCGGCGGTACAAAGCCTGTATGCCAATGTCGCCTGTTCGTCTGCTGTTCTACCGACTTTTGGTTTTGGGACAGTACCCAAAATCGGAAGGTGACGAAATGGTTCCGGCTGCTCTAATTTCTCTCGAACACCCTCTACGCCATACCGTGGTCCCGGGAAGGAATCAACGAGCATTTGGGGGAACCGGATATCCATGATTCGAAGGCCTTTGAGCATTTTCATGCCACCGATATTGCCAACTGGGCCTGCCAAAAATCCTGACATGTTTCCCGGTTCAAATAACTCTTGCAAATACGCAACTTTGAACATTTTGTTTGATTCGTCGATGTCGTACGCAAGTGCCTTATACCTATCAGCTGTTTCGAGTCCAGAATCTTCGCGATGCTCAACAGGCGTCCATGTGCCCGTGGAAGACTCAGCTGCAACTGATGCCGCTGCATCGCGGAATGCTGCAGGGTCAATGCCATCAGCAAGTTCTATTTTGAATTGAGCGAGAATATATCTGTGATCCGGATCCTCCGGTTGCCACCCGTCAGGGGCGAGGTAGTTGAGTTGGACAGCCATACGATATATCTCCTTTCAATGAAGATATATCCAGTATACGGAAGAGGTGTCTTCGTATGCAACGTAGCATTTGGTATATCGTACATCGTACTACCTTACTTATTTCTCACAATCGAGTACGTTGTCGGGTAATAGAGCGGTAGCGCTGGGATGTCATCCATGAAACGTCTGGCAAAATCAGAATACAGTTTTTTCCGATCTTCTAGTCGGAGCATCTGTCGCCCATCCTCCAGGAGCTTGTCAATTTTTGGATTGTTGTAGTGGGTAATATTGGTATTTTGCGTTGAGTGCCATAGTGGGTATTGGTCTGGATCGATAGGGATATCATGGGCAGAAAGTAGGATTTGGTAGGACTGTGGCAAAGAGTTCTCTATTTTGACATTTGTATTAAATCCCAGTGTTTTCCAGGACGAGGCGATTAGCTGCGCGACATCGACATACTGCGAGAATGTGGTGATGGTGAGTTCACCTGCTATCGAGCTTTCTTTGATGTTTGAAAGTAGCTTGCTTGCTTGTTTAGGATCATACGGATACCTATGGACGGCTGGAGAAAATGCCCAAGACGTTTTCGATAGTGGCGATATCGCTCGCTCAAACGGGAGATCAGGTACTGCGTATGCAAGCGCTTGTCGAACGGATTTTTCTTTGAGAAGCCCATCACTCATGTTGAAGTAGAGAGCGACCATCCGATCAGTATTGTCTTTTTCGACGATTGTCGTATTTGCAAAGGTTTTATATGCTGATTCGATTGAGGAAAGCTCACGAATTTCATCGATTTGGCCGAGTTTGTACGCAGTATTTGCCAAAGCTTCGGTTCGGTAAAATCTGTATTCTGTGCGAGCCTGTATAGGGCCAAATGCATCTGCTGTTGTCAGGGTTGCAATTTTGTCGCCTTTTTTTGTCACAGAGATAACTTTTTGGGGTCCAAATCCGATAAGTCCCTGTCTGAAAATAGGCCGCGACATACGGACCAAAAATGGTGCATAGACCGTGGGTAGGGTGATTTCGACCTTTGACGTGCCTATTGGCTTTACGTGGACGTCTTGAATATTGTAGTTTACATCCTCATTTGTGACCGGCGTACCATCATGCCACATGAGGTCAGGTCGGAGAGTGAAAAGGTATTTTTTACCGCCATCTGTCGCCTCCCAACTGCTTGCTAGGCCCGGGAGCGTCACCCCAGATGATGAAGCAGTGGTCAAGCCACCGCTAAGCGTTTTGAGGATTGAGTCAGGAATTTCGTTGAGACCATAATCCCCGACCATACCGATTCGATCCACACGGACAAAAAAACGTGTTTCGATACGGGGCCAGAGGGATTTGATCGCCAAAATAATGACAGCACCTGCGATGATGCCGATGATGGTTGCTTTGGTGTACCGTTCGGACAATTCCCGAAACAGCCAGAATCCCATGCGTATACGTTTCAGCATAGAGTAGGTATGACCTCAAAAGTCTGTGATTATTGTATCATGACGCTTGAAACTGCAAGAAGAAAAAAGATGACCGCAAGGACGATAGTCGCGTTAAATATAATCTGCTCCGCTCCCCGTTTTGTGTGATATCCACCGGTTGATACACCGCGCGCTAGTCCACCTTTGCTATTTTGTAAAAGGATGAGACCTATGAGGCTCACTGAGACGAGTATCTGGATAATTGTTAGAGTCATTTTCATGATTGTATGATCGATGCTATCACGTCAGCAAGTTTTTTGCTATCGTGTCTGATGAGGCTTCGAACGAGTGTATCAGACGCAGTTTTTTCGACAAGATATCGACTCATGAGATCTGCTCGTACGATTTTCCGATCTGGGCAGTCCACGAGATCATCAACGACAGGATGTTCTCCCTCTGTCGCATATAAATCAATGGCTTCTTTGGGAAGTGTCCCCGTATTGACGATGACATATCGTACTTTCCCAGGGATATATCGGTCGATTGCAGCCAGATGATCATTTGCAGTGTAATCGTATGTTTGACCAAATTTGGTCATAAGATTCATCACATAGACGACTGATGCAGGTGTCTGCTTTAGCGCATCTTGGATGCCTGTTACTATGACATTGGGCAGCACACTTGTATAAAGGTCGCCAGGGCCCAGAATCACCAAATCCGCATGCATGATAGCATCGACTGCATCGGGATTTGCCAGCGCTACAGGCTCAAGTCGAAGGTTTGTGATTTTCAGTGACCCCGAGTGTGTAGGCTCGTCGATATCATGTTCTTCATAGAGCGTCGTCCCGTCTTCATACTCGGCGACGAGATTAGTATCGGTAAACGTGACAGGGATGACTGACCCTTTGATCCGGAGGACATCACCTGTTTTTTTGATCGCTTCCTTTTGTGAGCCTAGGATATCTGTGAGCGCTGCCATGAAAAGATTGCCGAATGTCATACCGGATATGCCATTTCCTTTGTCAAAACGGTACATAAAGAGCTTTCGCATGAGGCCAGCTCCGCCGTTTTCATTTGACAACGCGACGAGACACTGGCGAAGGTCTGACGTTGGTAGGAGTCCAAATTCATCTCGAATTCGTTTGTTACTACCGCCCGAATCACTCATGGATATGACCGCTGAAAGGTCATAGGGCTTTTCCTTCAGTCCAATGAGCGCGACGAACGTGCCAGTGCCGCCGCCGATGACGACTATGCGCTTTTTTGGGATGGATTTGTCCTGGGGTGGTGTGTTCATAGTTACTCCGAAAGATAATGCAGCAATTGGGTCACCCAGGTCAAGAGGAGCGAGGTGATGATAAGGGTAGCAGCGTATGAAAATCTGATAGCAGGGATCACAAATCCACTCCATGTGACACCGTCAAATGTCCATGGGGTGATACTGATCGTGGGCGATAAAAGTGTCAGCATGTACAAAATGACGGTATGGAGTAAAAACGAAAGGATACCAAATGTTAAAAGTGTAATAGGTAGAAACAGGATTTTTAGCATCGGGGCGATGATGAGGTTGAGGAGTGTCAGGATACCGGCTGACAAGAGGTATCCCCACAATCCTCCGGATATATGCAAGCTTGAGACAAGCATTGCAGTAAACCAGATTGCAAACATGTGAAAAACCATCATGCGCGCCATGTACTTCATAGTGTAATAGTACTACAGAAATCGAAATATTCGTACGGACTAGTTTGCGTTTTTGGGTAAAAACGCTTTCGCTCTACGTTTCCGATGATACGTAATCGCAAACCGATGTGCCTCGTCACGGATTCGTTCGAGAAGCTTTAGCGCTTCATGATGCTCAGATAGCCGTAGGATCTCAAAGCTAGAACCCGACGGTATGATGAGCTCTTCAAATCGCTTTGCGAGTCCTATGACTGCGGCTCTAGGGTGCCCTGATGCGTCGATGACTTTTTTTGCGGCTGCAACCTGTGGTTTGCCTCCATCGATGAGAAATAGATCCGGCATCGGCCATTCTGCATGCTTGAGACGACGAGTTAGGACCTCAGCTAGTGAGGCCGCATCATCTGGAGTGTGCTCAAGACGCACTTTAAACCGTCGGTATGATGCAGTCTCTGGAAGACCATCGTGAAGTACGACCATAGATCCAGTCGTCTCGCTCCCAGATGTATGAGAGATGTCATAGCATTCTATTCGTTTGATCGTCTGGAGGGTGGGATAAAAGGTACGGATTTGATCGCTAAATTGCGTAAGCTGAGTTTGGGCCAATGATGCCGCATCAATATCGTGACTCAGGTATACTTCCGGGTCATATCCATGTGTGAGAAATGACGTCAGATTTCGGATGATATTGCGGCATTCGGCCGCGTGCTCGTATCGCTCGTTTTTGGCGGCCGCTTCCATTTCACTCCTGTATTGGTCTATCACTTCTGCTATTTTTCCCGAAAATATGCGGTCGATGCGGCGAACGTTTTGGCGATACGCATTTGTGAGTCTCGATTTCTCACTTCCCACTGGCAGTCCAGATATGTACGACGGACAGGGATTACACAGTCCTATATGGGTATAAAAACATGCTTTTCCTGCGCGCCTTTTTTCAGTGCAGTACGGAATAGATACCCTGATCGTTTTGAGGACTTTTTTTAGAAAATATCCTGATTGAAATGGTCCATATGAGTGGACATCCTTGTGGTGTATTAGGTCGTGCTTACGGATAAACTGTATGATGGGAAGGCGTACACGCCAATCAAAGACCAGATAAAGCGGGCTTTTATCATCTTTAGCAAGGATATTATATTTGGGCCAATATGATCTGATTAATTTTGCTTCAAGCAGGATCGCGTCAAATTCGGTCAATGTTTTTTTTACTTCAATATCGGCAATTTCTAAGACAAGTGCATTCGTCTTTGGACCGACGGCATCATCACGTCGCATATATTGCGTGACACGTTTTTTGAGGTTTTTTGCCTTGCCCACGTAGATGACATCGCCCACGACATTTCGGTATATATAGACGCCTGGGGTCTCTGGAAGTGCTAGTCGTGTTTTT
>CAZQGM010000063.1:0-7082 GCA_964592885.1 uncultured Gammaproteobacteria bacterium | reverse complement strand
GCACACGAGGTATCTATATATATAAAATACATATCGTTTTTTTGTACAAAGCCATACTATTTAGGTACAATCGGGACTGTAACAAAAAAAGTGCCATGCATCCGACAACCCGCTCCCACCTTTCATCAGTCCTCCCCCATCTCTATATCAATCCGCTCGAACGGTGCAATTTGCGCTGCAAAATTTGCTATACAAAAAAAACGAGTCCGATTTTATCAGAATCCGAAATAGTGGAGTTTATCAATAGGTATGAAGCGGTCCAAAAACTCGAAACAGTAACATTCTGCGGCGGTGAGGTGTTTACGCTTCCTTATATGACTCATCTGATAAACACACTGACTGATCGGGGATTATTTATACAAGTCATCACAAATGGCACCATCCATACACTCTCGGAGATCCATACTCCAAATGCCATCGACCTTATCGTTTCCATCGATGGACTGGCTCCTTATCATGATTCTAACCGCGGAGAAGGCACGTTTGAAAAAAGTCTCTCATACCTAGTGGATGCGCATGCTCGTGGATTTCATACTGAAATATTTTCGATCGTCACCAAACAAAATCTCCAAGATATCGATCTGTTTGAGACCTACCTTACGACTCGTCTTGGTCACCCGATTACTGTCACCTATCACCCACGAAAACCCCCGGAATATCTTAGCCACCATCCAATTTCAAACATCACTGGAACGACTGATGGTTTTGACTTCCTCAGCAAACGCCAGATGCTTTTGCTTCTCAAAACCCGTCGTACTTTTCCTCCAAAAGAGCTAGGGTGTTACCAAATAGCGCTCGTTTCTGACGGCTCTGTATACGGATGTTGTGAAGGGATATCACCAATTGGCATAAAGAATGACCCCATCCCGGAACTTATCAGCCGCCTCACCGAACGCATTGAAGTATGGGAAAAAAATAACAGCCGATCTCGGTGTCTTGGATGCAGTAGTCCTGATTTTGTGTGCGGTATGAAGCCCTATCTCCAAGCTATCGAAAATGATATTCAGATGCAAACCGTATAAGTCACGTATTTCCTATGAATCCAATATTATTTAGACAATCACTCATAAAAAAAACACGTGTATTTTTCGATGGTCTTGGGTATGAAGAAGTGACACTTCCACTCATGCACGCTGCAATTCCGATGGAGCCACACATCTATCCATTTACGACAGTATGGAAAACGATTCATGGACAAAAAACTGCGTACCTCTCCACATCCCCAGAAGCCGGATTAAAACGCATACTCAGTCGGGATCATGAGCGCGTGTATGAAATATCGCACGCTTTTAGAAATCTCGAAGAGTCTGGGTACACTCACACACCAGAATTTCTGATGCTTGAATGGTATCGCTGCCACGCAGGGTATACCGATATCATGGATGAAGTACAGACGTACATCCAGTCACTATGTGGTCCCAAAATTGACTACCAAGGCACGTCCATCACCATGGATTCAAAATGGCCACGGAGATCAGTTTCAGATCTTTTCAAGATGCATCTTGGGGTAAAGCTTGACCAGTGTCTCGAAGAAGCATCCATGCAGAAACTAGCTGCATCGCGTGGATATGTGACAGATCATGCGACGTGGGAACAGCTCTTTTTCCAGCTATTTCTCAATGAGATCGAACCACATATAGGAAATGATCCAGTATTTATCACCGAGTACCCATCGCGCATTTCGCCTCTTGCTCAACCATCAGTAGCGCATCCTCATCTAGCTGAACGCTTTGAGTTATATATCGGCGGGATGGAGATAGGAAATGGAAATACCGAAAACACTGACGAAGACGCCGTACGAGCACTATCAATGGAAGAATATACATATCGCAAAACACGCGACATCGATATTGCACCTATCGATGAGCCTTTTCTTTCTTCACTTACACGACTAGATGGACTCTCTCCTGCAGGAGTGGGCATTGGTCTTGATCGACTTACACTCATACTGGGTGATTTTTCCGACACCCGGATATTTACGTCATTTGGATAATCTACACGCGAGCAAAAAAAAACGAGGTAATCCCAAAAATAAACTTCTCTATTCGCGTCATCATATATTTTGGTATACCATAGAAATAATGCCCCACGTTCGTCGAATCACCACAGGATTTACTCTCATAGAAACCGTAATTGCGACGGGTGTGCTTCTTATCTACTTTGCTGCAATTACGATCATCATTCAGCAGATCCTTCAGGACATCGGCCAATCGCGTGTCAGAGCAACAGCACTCATGATCGCCCAATCTCAGATGGAGACGATCAGGAATTTGCCGTATACCTCTATTGGCACTCAAGGAGGCATCCCTCAAGGTAGCCTCTCACCATCAGATACCATCACGATAAATGGCATGCCGTTTACGATGACGACGTCTATTATTTACGTAGACGATCCGTATGATGGAGAAGCTCCGACGGATATCATCAACACTGATTACAAACGGGTGCGAGTCGAAATCACGTGGGGGGGCGTATACCCTTCAAGGCAGCCGGTATCGCTTGTGACCAATATGGTCCCCAAAGGCATTGAAACGATTGTAGGCGGCGGCACGATCATGATCCAGATCATCGACAACCAAGGATTACCGGTTCAGGGCGCAAGTGTCACTATCGATAACATAGTCATAACGCCGGCTGTTCACATGACCACTATTTCAAATGTGAATGGCATTGTCGTCCTCCCTGGGGCACCGGTATGTAACTCATGCTACAAAATCACCGCCACCAAGTCTGGATATTCGACTGACCGAACCTACAGCATAAGTGAGGTTGCTAACCCGTCGCAGCCATATGCTACGGTTATAGAAGGGTCGGTCACTCAGCGTTCATTTAGTATAGACCCAACGGGAACACTGTGGGTATATTCAAAGGGACCCGCAACTGATGGATATCCACCTGTTGCAAATGTCATGTTCAGACTCACAGGGTCAAAAATTATCGGATACACGACGACCGACGATCCCGTGTATAAATACGACCGTTCTATGAATACCGGTGGTGGATCCATACAGATTCCTGCCCTTGAATCAGATGTCTATACGATCGACATGGACGCATCACTTCATATGCTTGGGGGCATTAATCCATCGCTACCCATCACGCTCCTTCCTAGCAACACCATCACGACGACTATGATTGCCCTTCCGAAGACAAATATTTCGTATCTAGTCACGGTCAAAAATAATACCGGAATACTTCAGGCATCAGCATCTGCACTTTTAACCAACATCACAACATCAAGTACTGCATCAGCGATAACCGCTGCAACCGGTTCTGCTGATTATGGACAGGTATTTTTTAGTGGACTTCCTATTGGATCATACCAAGTGAGTATTAATCTGCCCGGATATCAGGAAGCGACCGGTTCAGTCACACTTAGTACAAATCAATCAGACACATTTACGCTTAATCCCGTCCCCTAATCCATATGAGCACAAAAAAAATATATACCGGTTTTACGCTTCTTGAGATGGTGGTATCGACATTTATTTTTGCAAGTCTTATCGGTGCTATTACGGTCATGTTTGTGCTTTATTTCAAAAATTCATCATTTTCATTCGAACAGCAGCAAGCGGTTGGAACAGTCGAACAAACGATGACCCGCATGGTCCGCGACATACGTGAGGCTCGGCAAGGCGATAGTGGCGGGTGGCCGATCATATCGGCGACTGATAACGAACTTATATTTTTTTCAGATATCACAAATGATGGACGAGCAGATAGAGTTCGATACTTTATCCAAGGATCAGACCTCATTCGTGGTGTCATCGAGCCAACTGCAGTCCCAGTCACCTATCCCGAGGCCAATGAAAAAATTCAGATCATCATGAGTAATGTCAATCTTGATGGTAAGCCGCTTTTTACGTATTACAATGGGTATTATCCTGTGTTACCGACTGGTAACCCAATCCCAACCGGTTCACGACTACTAAACACGAGACTCATACACATATACCTTCGAATTGATCTCACACCGAATTTCTCAAGCTTGCCATTTGAAGCATCTGCGTCAGTGCATATCAGGAGTATGAAAGATAACTTATGAAACAGTTACATGCCGGAATTTCTATACTCGTTTTGGTCTTAGGAGTCGTTTTTTCGATTGCCGTGGGTGGACTTGCGCTTGTCGCTGCCGTCCAGCATACAGCGTCCATCCGTACCGAACGATACGAGCAGGCGATCGGGATAGCACAAGCAGGGGTTGAATATTATCGATGGCATCTAGCACACGATCCACTAGACTTTAAAGATGGTACGACGTTACCTGGTCCATATGTCCATACATTTACCGATCCCTATGGCAACACCGCTGGAACGTTTTCTCTTACGATTGATCCCCCGGCATCTGGATCATCTGTAACGACTATTACATCGACAGGATGGCAAACGGCATATCCTGACATCACTCGCACTGTCAAAGCGACATTCGGCATTCCATCCATATCCAAGTATGCGTTTTTACATAATGCAAATGTCTGGTTTGGCAGCGGACTCACCGTTCACGGAAAGTCCATGAGCAATGGTGGTATCCGCATGGATGGCGTCAATGATTCACTTATTCAAAGTAGTCTCGCTACGTATACCTGCGGATCAGAAACTGGGTGTAGCCCGTCAACCACAAAAAACGGCGTCTGGGGCGCTGGTGGCCCCACAGAACTCTGGCGATATCCTGTACCGATTGTCGATTTCAATAGTATGTCAGTGGATTTTTCTACGATGAAAACGGCCGCCCAAACAAGTGGCGTCTACTATGGAGCATCTGGTTCGTACGGGTATCATCTGATATTTCAGTCAAATGGAACCGTTATCGTGCGACGAGTCACTGGTGCTAATTCCAGACGTGGATGGAGCGTCGAAAATAATTGCGAGACTCTCTACCAAGACATAACGTCCGAAACAAATTTGGGCACCTACACCATCAGTGAAAAGCCCATTTTCTTTTTTGAAGATCATCTGTGGGTCGAGGGAGTCGTCAACGGAAAAGTGACGGCAGTCGCGGCTAGATTTCCACTCAATGTAAATAACATGAATATTTGGATCCGCAATTCCATCACGTACCTATCCAAAGATGGACATTCATCTTTAGGGTTGATGGCGCAAAACAACATGTATTTTGCCTATAATATCCCGACAGATTTTGAAATTGATGCGGCCCTTATCGCTCAAAAAGGTCGGATCATTCGACATAACTATAATTATGGTGGGTGTAGTTCGCTAGCCAATGCCCGCAGAAATTCACTCACTATATATGGATCACTCATCTCAAACCAGAAATCCTATTGGAATTTTGGGACTCCTCCCACATCAGGATTTACCACGCGAACTACTACCTATGATCCAAATCTGTACTATGGTCCTCCACCATATTTTCCGACCCAAGGAGAATACGAATTTATTTCGTGGGAAGAGCAATAAAAAAATCTTTAGCGTCCAGCTCCAGCATTTTGGAAGTTGCCGATGACAGAGTAAATCGGAGAGATGATGGATAAAATCATCACACCGACGATAATTCCGACGACTAGCATCATGACCGGTTCAAGGACCTGTGTGAGACCTTTAAGCTCCTCTTCTACTTCCTCTTCATAAAACTGCGCCATATCAGCAAGTGTCTCATCAAGTGTTGCTGTTTTTTCTCCGGCAGCGATCATCTGGACCAAAAGTGGTGGAAATACTTTTTTCGCTTTTATCGCTTCTGATAGAGACTTTCCTTTTCGGATTTCATCTGGCAGTTTTTTTACAAGCGCTTGGTATTCAAACCATGAGAGCGATTTAAGTGATATCTCGAGTGCTTCAGTGATGGGTACGGCACTACGAAGGAGGGTAGAAAAGATTCTATTAAATCTCGCCATATCGATTTTTTTGATGAGCTCCCGGACAAATGGCACTGGACGAACAGCATGAAATAAGATTTTTTGTACGATGCCTTTTATCGTCAAGATATAGGTGACGACACCAAGTCCCACCATCGTAAAAAATACCCATATCAATTGACGAGACAGAAAGATACTTGATTCAAACATCATCTTCGTCATGAGTGGAAGTGGCATTTTGAGACTTAAAAATACTTTTCCTATCTGAGGCAGGATGAAGAAAAATAAGCCCAAGCCCATCACCACGGCAGCTGATAAAACGATCGTCGGGTACAGAAGTGCCCCTTTCACTTTCGCATTCAAGCGGTATTCTGAACGAAGTTCCTCTTCCATGAAATTAAACACTTCTGCTAGTTGTCCACTGACTTCACCTGCATGAGTGAGCGTGATAAAAAACGGCTCAAAGACATCTGGATATTTTCCAAAAATGATCGACAGTTGCTGACCTTGCTCAAGGGAATACAGCATATCCCCTAAAATTCGCTTCATTAGTGGATGCTTTGTTTCTGTCAAAAGCACCTCGAGTCCTTCTGACATCGATAGACCAGACTTGAGCATCACCGCCATATACCGACAAAAGGTGATTTTGTCTATTTGTGGTACAGTACCACGGACAGAGGAGGACTCCGACACCGGACGGACGGTCAATGGAGAGAGATTTTTTTTGACGAGGATCTGGGCCACTTCCTCCCTCGTGCCAGCAGTCATCACTCCTTCGAGGATAGTTTTATCTGTCCCGATCGCTTTATAGGTAAAATTAGGCATATATCGTAGTTTATAAAGTTATAAAGTTATAAAGTTATAAAGTACAATATGCCTTTAGAAACTTTATGAACTTTTGGACTTTATGAACTTACTCCCTCACCACCCGTAGTACTTCTTCTATTGTCGTCATACCGCCACTGGCTTTATTGATACCATCAACCAAAAGCGATGTCATACCTTCCTCGATAGCCGCACGCATGATTTCATCAGCCGACGTGCGTTTGATAATGAGTTTGCGGATGGTTTCAGTGATTTCCAATACTTCGTAAATACCGATGCGACCCTTGTACCCTTTAAATCCACATTCCTGACATCCTTTTCCTTTATAGAACTTCTGTATTTCCACAGTACCGAGTATGTACCGCTCCAGATACTTTCGTGTCTCTATATCTGGTTCATATGTCGTGATACACGAACTACAGACTTTTCGAACAAGTCGTTGGGCGA
>CAZQGM010000062.1:0-7106 GCA_964592885.1 uncultured Gammaproteobacteria bacterium | reverse complement strand
CCTAGGATTTATCCGATCAGACCGGTGTGCCAAACAGTAGCCGATAATAGTATTTTTTTTGTACTAGGTATCTGGCGATTTTGGAGAGGACTGCTCATGAATGATACCCATTGGGCACAGTGCCACATTATCGATGCCGTCTGAGTATTGAGATAAGTCGGGTTAGGATGATAAATGTCAGGATATTGATCCCGAGCACGACCCCAAGGGTGATGCTCAGGCTCGTCAGGATGCTTGATAGGGCGTCTGATACGGATCTATCGACAGGAAGTCGTATCCCAGCCATCCAGAGGCCGCCGATGACCAATCCAAGCGTCAGAAAGACTGGCAGAGTACCTTTGAGATCTTCAGGCGATGAAAACATACTCGTCGACATGGTGCCGATGGCGTAGTAGTACAGACCAAGCGTTACGATGGATTTCCAATTGAGTAGGTCTGGCCAACGTCCGGCGTCAAAAATCGGCTGAAACTGTTGGCCAAAGAAGTATGCGAGTGTGGAAAGCACGCCTAGTCCGATGAAAAACGGTGCTATGCCAATGAGTGTCCGGCGAAATGGATCGGTGTGCCCTATAGAGACACTGCCCGCTTGGAGCTCCTCATCGGAAATGTGTTCGGGAGCGAGGGTGAGTTTTCCCGTTCTCACCCCGAGAATTTCTGCGACAAACAGATGCGATAGCTCATGGATGACGGTTCCGGGGAATAGGATGAGGGTGAGAGCGGAGATACTCACGGTTTTTGACCGTGAGAGCGCGTACAAGATGGTCGCTATCCGTTTGGTCAGCGAGTCTGATATGACACTTAAGAAGGTAACTTCGGCGACGAGGACACACGCGGTTAGCCACATAGGTGTATTGTAGCGCATTGATCCCTATTCATTTTTCATGTGTACGCAATTGACACCGTTCATTTCACGATGTAGGGTACGGATATATGTTGACGGCCAACGATCTACAAAAAATTGGAAATCTCATTGACGAACGGCTTGAAGTGAAACTTGAGGAGAAGCTTGAAGAAAAGCTTGATAAGAAACTAAAGCCAATCCATCGACAATTACGCACCATCCAAAAAACGCTCGATACGACCATCCGGCATTTTGATATCGAAACGACAACACATGCATCAGTTCTCAAACATCACGATACTCGGCTTACTCGCGTCGAAAATCATGTAGCTCTTCAGGCACTCGAAAACTAATAGCGGTTGAGGTTCTCCCTATCCATCTTCTCCCTATCTCCCTATCTACTTCACCGTGAAGCTTCTTGTCACTTCAGACGATATGTTTCCGGCTTCATCTCGGGCGACGACACCAAACAGATGCGTCCCGGGTTTCAGATTATAGACACACGGTTCGAGGTTTTTACTCCAAGGGTTCCAAAAACTCATATCCAGTCGGTACCGGACATCGACCGCGGTATACCAGGAAAGATCATCCTCAATCCAGAGTGGGAAACAGGCACTGGTTGTAGCTGTGGGCACATCTGATGCGGGTCCGCCATTGATGACGATCTTCGGGGGAGTCGTGTCACCATTTTGGACCCCGCCGTTCGCGAGCAGCGGGGTGGGTGTTGGAGCGGGTGTTTGTGTCGGAAACGGTGTGACACTTGGATGCGGCGTGACACTTGGATATGGTGTTGCCGTTGGCATGGTTTTTGGACTTGGGGATGGGATAATGCCGGTCGGGTTTCTCATGACGATGATGCCAGTTGCACCACTTGATGCGATATTTGGTGCTGGGGTGACACGCCCCAGATCGATAGTGATGAGTGCGGGTGCGCTGTATGATGTTGGGCCCGGGGCTGGGGTCATACGCATGGCCTGCTCGAACTCCTCCACAAATGTCCCAGCAGACGTTGCTCGTTCTGCATCAGAGAGCGTGAGCGTATGCTCGGTATATGATGGCGTTGGCTTCGGCTGAGGAGAGAATATGTTCAGTATTTTTGAAAAAGACAGCCAAGCAAACCAGTGTGATGCACTGTTTTTTGACTGTACTCGTAGGGTTGAGGTTGGTTTTGGTGTTAGGGTGGGGGATACCACGCGGATACTTGGCGTCGGGGATGATGTTTTACTAAGAGAGGACGATGTTTTCTTTGGTACCAGTTTCTCCCTCAGGGTCGTCATCAATGAATCATTATTTGCTCCGACGAGGATCCCCAAAGACAGGACCATGATGCCGATAGAGATGATCTTCCGTTGATTCATGATGAAATATATGCGTAGTAGATAGGCAACAATAAACGTTTTTTTTAGCATGTTGGCCACTGCCGTATTACGCCATAATAGTATCAGGTATCGTGATACGAGATCCAGTTGCTGCTCGTAGAAGAAGTGAATAGAACTCTCGTGAGAGTACATTCCAGTCAAATTGCTCGGCGATATACGTTCGTGCCGATGCTGCCATTTCTCGTCGAGATTTCGGATTGTCCAGGCTCCATTGTATGGCAGATACAATCGCTCGTATCTGTTTCTGTCTAATGATTGCTCCAGTCTGGGCATGTCGGATTATTTCCGATGACCCTGCATTATCAGTTGCGATGACGTAGCATTGACTTGCACCTGCTTCTAGTATGGCATTAGGAAACCCTTCAGAGTGTTGGGATGGATGTACAAAGATATCAGTCGCTCGAAGGAGTGTTCGCATTTCACTACGTGTGAGTGCTCCGGTAAGTTTTACTAGATGACCGAGATTATGAGCATGGATGTATCGTTTTACTGCTGGGAAAAGCTCTCCATCGCCGCCGATGACAAACTGCACATGCTTTGGTACCGTTTTTTTCATAGACTCGATCGCTTGAAGATATGCCATGACCCCTTTTGACTGGATGATCCTTCCGGCAAATGTCACGACCGTGGTTTTTTTATTCGGTGATATTCCGATATGGGGCACTCGTCGTACTTTTCGTTTTGACGGCGAAAAATATGTCGTATCAATGCCACCATATGACAAATGCACAGGGGTATTGATACGGAGTGTTTGTTTTAGAAATATCTGTGTTGGAGTATTTGTTACGGTGACCAGATCGTATTGCCCTATGCTCCATGCACCGATGGTTTTGTCTACAAACCGAGCGATGTTCCTGACAATGTTCTTTTCGTGTGTGGGATGGGTTGCGACATGTTCAGTAAATATCGATGTTGCATGGATAAGTTTCGCATAGATCCACGACCACCACGTGGTATCAAAAAAGCGCATCTGTGTATGGACATAATCAAACCGTCTCGATGAGAGTTCGATGAGTTTTCCGATTAAGGGTAGTGGGTTTGGGAGTGCGAATTGTCCTGGGAGGATTGACCAGCAGGGGATACGGACGATCGACAATTTTCGATACACTTCTCGTTCAGGTGCACCATCTGTATTGTAGGTTAAAACGGTCACTTTGACATTTGGATGATCTTTCATGATCCGCACATACAGCTCCTCGATATATCGTTGAGATCCCCCAATGTGTGGATGAAAAAATGGTGATACCACCAAAATATGTATTGGGCTTCCAGTTAGTTGATTAGATTTTTTCATATGGGTTAGCAAACAGGAATCGTGTAAATGCCTCAAGTGTTCTCTGTAGAGCCAGTATCCATGTATGGATCCGATACTGGAAGATAAACGATAAATGTCCAAAACCAGTTTTCCATATCTGTTGTTTACTTGGCTCTTTAGCGCGCTCGAAATGATCGATATGGTACTCATGAAATGTAATGCCCGGGGTTGTCAGAGCGGCAAGTTTTATTTCTGGCGAAAAATCCCACCCCCCCGATTGTATGTTTAGTGTGTGGAGCGCCTTGCGGTTGATGATCCACATACCAGTTAGGATATCTCGGATTGGGTATCCGTACAAAAGTGCTGTCACGGTATTGAGGATTCGTATTCCAAACTGGCGAGTCTTGGATATCGCATTAGGGCGGATCAGCGGCAATCGGTTGCACGAAACCACATCGGTGTGCGTTTTTTCCATAAACTCGGCAATGGATGATATTTCTTCGAGTGGATAGGTGTCATCTCCATCCATGGCGACGATATATTCTCCAGTTGCGTACAGCATCCCTGCTTGGTGTGCGTAGCCGTAACCGATACCATCAACATGTCGTGGCTCGCTAACCACGATTGCCCCGGCGTTCCTTGCAATTGTAGCAGTGGCATCAGTGGAATTGTTGTCCACGATGATGACTTCATCAGTGTGTTTTTTTGCACGTTTTACAAACCCTGCGATAATTTTCGCTTCGTTTTTGCATGGGACGATGAGACTGATAGTATGGATACGGTTCATATGGCAAATAGGGCATAGCTCGCATTCACATATACTGGTGGTTTTCCTAAAATAGCGGCTATTCGTTCAAGTTCAATGTGGTCGATCACGGAAAGTCCGGTAGGTCGCCAAATGTTGTAGGTTATATCATGTCGCTGAGGTTCACTTGAACGCATCCATTCTGTGGTTCGTCCACTGATTGCGATGTATC
Source organism: uncultured Gammaproteobacteria bacterium (assembly GCA_964592885.1). Taxonomy (GTDB): domain Bacteria; phylum Patescibacteriota; class Microgenomatia; order UBA10105; family UBA927; genus CAZERT01. The sequence goes on along the minus strand of CAZQGM010000062.1, from coordinate 2,654 downwards.
GAGTTGTTGGTGTTGTCGTTGAAACAGTATCGACAATACTTCGAAACGCATTGGTCATAGTGGCGGCCTCTGTTGCCGTAAAAGCCATTTGAAACGCAGTTCGTGATTGGTCATTCATGTATGCCCCGCCTTGTGAATTCACTCCTGAGATTCCTTCCAGGATATACTGTGTTGCTGGATCTGAGATGAGCATAGTTCCCGTTGTTGCATGGGTCGAAAGATACCGAGCGATTTGTTGGTCATCGGTCGATACATGTGTGGCTGTGCCGTTGGTAATGAGCCATGCTTTCCACTCATTGGTGTTTACAGTAAAGATAGTGCCAAGGGCGATGATCAGTATTCCTGTTGCTATCAATGTAGTTTTCTTCCCCATGTCTGCAAACAATGTGCTCATGCCGACTGCTATGACAGCAATCATGGGATAGCGAGCCAAACTCATAAACTTCATTGCATATGGTGCTTTGGACAGGACGACAGCAAAAGCGGTCGCAAAAATTATTGTGGCGATGATGGTCCGTACTTTTCCCTGGGTTGCTGCAAAAAAATACCCAATAGGGAAGAGGGCAAGTGGAAACAATCCGTACCATAGTCGCATGGTGCTAAGTGTATCTGTCGTATTTTGCATATAGGCGCCGGCTTCTCCATAGTTAATCGATGACAATGGAAGCATGGATACTACAGCATTGAGTCCTATATAGAGGCTCGCTGATCCCACTATGCCGCCAATGAGCCACAGGACTTTATGGTACGGGATGCGCATCAAGATACCCGCGAGCACATAGAGAAGTACCCCTGCGCCTCCAACGATCATATGCATCGCTACGAGGAGAAGAGAGAGAAGCGCCATATACCATGTGTTTGGTCGTTCGGTCCCCAAAAGGTAAGAAAGCCCGAATGTCCAGAGTACTGCGGCCACTGTTTGTGGGATGAGCATGAGTGGAGCAAAGACAATCGATGACTCGAAAAAGAACGCTGAGAATAGTCCAGCGAGTAATCCAGCCGTGCGGTTCTTGCTGATGTGTGCTGTAAGAACATATGCAGCCACGACCGCTGAAAAAAGGTGAAATGCTTCTGCCATCCACCAAAAACCAAGGATTTTTGGGTTGAATATCGATTGTGCAAGTGCGATAGCTGTATGAAACAGTGTCGTATATCCATCAAACCGGAACGTATCGGAAAGCAGTGACGGGAAGACTCCCCAGTGGCCATCTCGGATCGCGGTAACGATGCTTTGGTGTTCAAATAGATCCCAATTGAGACTGTTTGGATACGGACTATTCATGCGCCAGATACCATAGGCGATAGCCGTTATTCCCATAAGTGGGATGATGTGCCACCGTATCGTTTTGCCAAAAACGAGCCACCCTACCAGAAAAGGGAGTGCATAGAGGGCAAGTGCTGATAAAAATGCGAGTATCATAAATTTTTTGTCTGTTCCCACGCAGTTTGTATATCCGTGGACACACCGATACGCAGGGTCGTTGGAGCCGTTCTAAATGCAATGGTTTTAGTATCTCGATTGATCGTCATGTATGTTGTTTCAGGCACAGTAATTGTGAGCATGCCGGTGGTTCGTGGATTGATGATCACAAATGCTTGTTCCGGCATAGACATGATCCGGTTTTCTGTCGCAGGTTTCGTAAAAGACGTGTGTGTCATCCGTTGGATCATCCCAATGAGTGTATCTGTTGGTTCGGTATATACAGTCCCCGACGCTCCGATGACCACATCATCACGGTTAAATCGGATACTCGGGATTACGGTCGTCGGATCAGTCATCCATACAGTGGTGCCGTCAACCGTGGAGGTGCGGTATGCATTGAACTGATACTGACTATATTTTTTGTCTTGATAGAGTGATAGTCCCCACGCGTTAGTGTCGAGGAAAAATGGTCCAACGGTGGTTATGCGTCGCGGGAGTGCTGGGATACCCATAGTTCCCACGATAACCACCAATAGAAAGGCGATGATGGTCGCAACGCGGTGCATAGTATGGTGTGTTGTGTGATTCATAACGTTTACGTGTCATTGCGAGCCATGTACCGTCTGGTATGTGGCGTGGCAATCTCTACAATGTCATCCCCGTCCCGCCAAGGCGGGAGGGATCCAGTTTAATGTGCATGTTGTTCTTAAAAGAGAATTCTACTGGTCATCCCCGATCTAATCGGGGATCCATCTTCTCTTCTAGAAACAACAAGCATACAGGGAAAACATTTTCGGTCAAGACGAGACCAAGAATGAATTGTATGTGTTGTTTTGTTTGATGAGACTAAGTATTTTTCACTTCGGTTAGACCGGAGTAAAAAGCTTGGTATCACCAAACGCGACCTGTGAGGTCGGATCTTTCTTCATGTGTTCTCGCTCGTTTAGCGGGAGCCTTTTTTTAACCTACTCTTATGCAGAGTTCACCTTTATAGATCCATTCCAGTTTCCCGGCGGATCAGGCGTGTGCTTGCGCACAGATTAACTAGGTGTCCACGCGGTCATGATGACCATACGTGAGAGGAACGACAATTCAGGCGGATCACGACCTCGTTTGGTCGAGTGAATCATGTGTTTTTCTCGCTTCGGGCGCCGGCGTTATAGCCAGGAGTTGCCGCGCCCGCAAGGTAATGCATTTTATTGCAAAAAACTTAGGGCGCCGGCGACTGTTC
>CAZQGM010000061.1:0-7319 GCA_964592885.1 uncultured Gammaproteobacteria bacterium | reverse complement strand
TGTGCACTAATTCCCCAAATTTTCTCTTATCTCAAATACTTTGCGACATTTGCATCGTGCTCGGCGAGCGTTTTAGCAAAATGTGGGGCACCTGTCTTATCGTGGATATAGAAAAGATAGTCACTTTTCACCGGCTTGAGTACTGCATGGATCGATGACAGCCCTGGATTTGCGATTGGTCCAGGTGGCAACCCAGTATACTTATAGGTATTGTATGGAGAATCGACGAGTTTATCTTCGTTGGTCAATTCTTTTTTCCACCAGGTTTTCTCATTTGGTTGATACCCAAGACTATACTGAAGCGTGGCATCGACCTGAAGCGGCATATCTATCCGCAAACGGTTGAGAAGTATCCCCGCGATAACAGGCCGATCACTTGTCGTTTTTCCTTCTTTTTCAACGAGAGATGCCAGTGTGATGACTTCATCAAATGTCAGATTTTCCGGCAGAGACTGACGCATGGACTGTGGAATTTTTTCATCAAACGTTTTTAAAAATACTGATGCGACAGCAGCAGCTGTTGCATCTTTTGAGAGTCGGTATGTATCAGGAAACATATACCCTTCACGGCTAACTGCAATAAATTCTTTTTCTGGTATACCAAATGTCTTTGCCACTTCGGTCGCGACTTCCTCGATACGTAGCCCTTCTGGGACCATTAGCCACGTATCAGACATCCCATGCGTGAGTGCTTCCGCAATCATCGATGCATCCATGGTTTTATACAGACGGAAGTCACCCGCTTGGAGGTTTTTTTCGATATTGAGGAATTTGACGATGAGGAAAAAACCAGTAGAACTCCGAACGAGATTTTCTTCATACAGTCTGGTCGCTATCTGTTTGACGCCTTCGCCAGTGTGGACACTAAACTCGACCGCATTTGAATCTGATAAGTCGACCGGGGATACTGCATCGTTCCACCACGCATACCCTCCTCCTGCGATAATAAGAAGAACGAAAAATACACTTACTAAACGCATGCCGATATGTGTTTTATCTAATTTCATGAAATCCGGCCCTCCTGAAACGCCGGGCAGCGACATCATACATATATATACGTCCACATGTACATGTGACCTGTACGAGCCCACTTCCACCTTTTCTTGGAAGCAGTGCCCCACATCCAACGCATTTCCCTTGTGAGAGGAGCCATGCCTGGACGGGACCAAATAGAGATTTAAACATGCTTTTTATATGGACATAGGACAAATAGCATAGACGATTATTTTTATATCAATAATGATGTCCATTCAAAATACCGCTATTTGTTATTTGTCCAAACAATCACGTGCTATTTGTCTCGGATTCCTACGCTATTGAAAACACTGGTGTATGCTTCAATGTCTCAACTGCTTCTTTCAGTCTCCAAACATCTGAGCTGTACAACGTACATAGTATATCATGTCGGTCCACATGTTCTTCGAGCTTCCGCTGGATATACATCCCAGACTTCTTATCAGTCGGACATCCTAAAATGCGACATATGATGGTTAGTTCTTTATTATCAATATGCACGACTCGCCCGCTGTGGGGAGAGAGGATGTCATATTTGTGCTTAGCAAGCACAAGATCGGTACTTTGGATCTTCGGATTGCCACCTTGTGCACCGATGATTTCGCGCATTTTTTGGAGCGCATCGCCAGATAGAAGCATTTTTTTAGCTAATTCTTCTCCGCTCATGTGTGATGATTTTTTACTATTTTCAAGACATATCGTGAGAAGTTTTCCGGCTAGTCGTAGTGCCTTGGCTTCCAACGCCAGTGGTCTATCTGGGTGCTGTTCAAGCACCTGCATGACATCACGTGCTTCCAAAACTGGCCCAACACCACGTCCGGCGTTTTCCCGCATCTCATTGACGTCTGTCACTACGGTGATATGAAACTTATCTGCTAGATATTGAAACTTATTAGCAATAATCTCGGCGTCTTTAAAATGCTGGATTTTCATCGTCGGCCCGACTGGTATATCTAGGATGAGGTGGGATGCTCCAGATGCGATTTTTTTGGCCATGATCGATACGATAAATTTATCGTACGATTCAAACCCAAGTGGCTGCTCTACTTGGATCAAAATGTCATCAGCTGGGGCTAGTCCGACTGCTCCACCCCATACGATACATCCACCGACTTTTCGGACAATCTGGCGGATCTTCGGAATGGTAAATGTCACAGGAGCAAGCACTTCCATCGTATCGGCTGTTCCAGCCGGCGCGGTGATAGCACGAGAAGAATTTTTTGGGATCGTAAATCCAGCTGCAGCGATGATCGGGACCAGGATCATCGTCGTCCGCGTACCCGCTACTCCGCCAGTGCTATGCTTGTCAGCCACGATACCAGGGAAACGTAGCCGTTCCCCTGTCTCTACCATCGCTTTTGTCATATGATAAAGCTCTTCTGGAGAAAACCCTTCAGTAAATCCAGCCGCAGCAAAATATGTGGTTAGTACAGGCCCGAGGCGCTCATGAGAGATGTCATCCATGATGGCAAAGATCTCTTTGTAGGAGAGTTTTTTTCCCATGAGTTTCTTTTTTATCGCTTCGATGGCATCGAGTGTACTTGGGGTAGACTTCATCATAAATCTTTTTTCAGCCGTGCACGCACATTGAGACGTTTCCAATAGGTCCCAGGTGGAACACAGGTCACGAGCGTAAGATGTGAATCATCAAATTGTTGCTCTAATACTCCAAGATTTGCCGCATCTACCACAAGGATTTCTTCGACCACATATGTATACGTTATACCATCCGATTTGATGATCACCTCATCACCCACTTTGATTGTGGGTAGTGTCGAAAAAATGGATTTATAGTTTGTCGGACTAAAAAATTGTGGCAAGGTCGAATGTCCAAAAAGGACCGTAGTGCCGTATTCCCCTGGAAGAGCCGTCCCTCCGTAATGGATGATTGACTTACCTAAATCATCACCAGCCACGATAACAAGTGCGTCATCGATTTTCAGCTTGGGTATGCTGACTGTGTATGTTCGGATTGGCCCCATGCCTTTTTTTTGCGGACGACTTGGGAGCCATGCATCAGCTTTTGTGAGATCTTCACCTGCGTCCGCTGCAAACACGATTGGTGAGATAGTGCCAGAATCTACGTGTCCAAAAATGTTTGACCCCCGTAAAACGGCATACTGTTCGATGACCGTAAACGATATGATCGGCCAGATCGTCCAAATAAATAATCCAATTCCTAACGCGATCATCGTGTACGGGATGATCCGCGGTACATACCGCTTAGGGATTAATCGCTCATTTACATATCGATAGAGTGCCATAGGTTTTTTTGGCGCCAGCGGTTTGTGGACCCGCGACCCTTGCCGGACATATCGACTGATTCCACGTAATTTATCGTTCTACAGTCACGAGGATTTTGATATTCTTTTCGTTTATCGGCATTCTACTCTCAAATGGAGTTCCGTTAAATTTGACTGCCATACTAGCCACACCTGAGAGATTTTTTATGTACGATGCGATAGATGGGATATCAGATCCTTTCGCTTGTTTGATGATGTCTGATTCACGAATCACGGGAAGCGCGACTGCTGTCAATGTCGCGGACAACTGGATGTCTCCATTTTTCTTGATCGTGGATGCCCCGAGTGTCACGTCCATCCGATCTTCTGATACGACATACCCAGATGGGACATCTCCCGATACTGCTTGCTTGAGAAGTGCTGATATATCAGTTTCTGAGACAGCCACCCCTTTGACGGTCACGGTGATCGTACCCGTCACATCAGCCGCTTCTTCCTCTATCTCTTTGGTGAATGTCTTTTTTATATCTGGGGTCGTTCCGACAGTGGATTCGATGAGGTGTTGTGATGATGAGGTATCACTTTTAAGTGCATCTTGTGCTTGTTTCATGAGATCTGTCGTCAACGCTTTTACGATGGCATCATGATCTGAGCGTGATACGACTGTGACCGTTTTACTCGATCCTCCAGAAAATGGCTGATCATTTCTCGCACTCACCACTCCCGCCCCAAACTCTTTACTCCCAAATTCTGTCGAAGATGGGACATTTCCTTCTGGACCGATTGCAGATGCAGTCAGCTGACCGACTGCTTTTCCAAATGTGATCGATCCGATGGACTCTGATGCTGATGCAATCGACACATCCCCATCAAGGGTAAACACTAGTGCACCACTCGTAAATACGGCACCTTTTTTGAGCGCTTTTCCACTGGTTGTTTTGTTATATATCGTGACGGTTCCTTTGGCTGGGTCACCTATTTTCTTTTGTCCTGTCGCCGCGATAGTCTTCGTGCCAGTCATCGTCTTTTCGACAGTGATACCGGGGATACTTTTTGCCTCAGGATCACCTGTAGTCGTATCAGCTTGCACCAGATATGTATCTGTTTTAGCGACCTGTTTGGGTATCACAGAGATAGTGACGACCGCTGATGGGACAAACCAATACCACGCATACCCTAGACCTCCAATGACCGCTACGACGACGACAAGAATCAAAATCGGCCTTACCATGGAGGCTTTTTTGGACGGCCCCGCGTCACCGTTTGATTGAAATCGGCTCGTGAGAGACTGGAAAAATGACGAAACTCTCGATAGTGGTGATTGCGGTGATTTCTCTTCGCTTTCTTCTTCACCCTCCTCTTCTTCTGAGGCATCTTCGTCCGTATCGTCTGATGAGTCTTCGTCTTCGGAGGACGTCTCTGTTTGGCCAAATCCAAGTACACTTGGATCGACGACGGAGACATTATCATGCTCAGGACCAAATGTTTGTTCATCTTCAGGTTCACTGACGTCTTCATCAGACACCGCTTCTGGCTCCGTCACTATTTGTGGTTTTGTATACTCTGGATGCGCTGTCAAATCATATGTTGACCGGAGTGTCGTCTCTGACTCCATATCCGTTGGTACGACATTTTCAATTGATTCATTACTATCCAACGCTTCATCTGTTGTGGTTTCCACTAGCTCACCAATAGTCACATCATCACTCCCGCTTTCATCTCCGATATCGACCGGAGGAGTATCAGATTCCTCTTCTTGCACGAGTTCACCGCTTGGAAACTCTTCGTCCTCAGGCGGGATGCCGACGGTAGAATTGATTGGTGGCACTGCTGCTGCCATGACCGCGGGCATGGGTCCTATTCCCGTCTCGGGAATGACATCGTCACTTTGGACTGCATCATCTGTGGGGGGTAACTCTTTAGAAAGTTCGCTCGCTCCTGCAGCCACAACTGCTGCCACGACATCGGCATCGCCGAACGAATCAATTTTGGGAAAATGTAAAAATTGAAGCCGTGTCGTCCATGGATGTCGCATGACGGTCGCTCGCACATCATCAAGCTCTGCGGACGGTAATCCATACATGACGATGCGTGAAGGAAGAATTTCTGATTTTCCGATTGCTTTTATCGAACCTTCGATATCCTTCATGATGGTCTCTGATGTCGGGAATTCCTTCATCCCGATGACTTGACCGACAGAAACAAGCGTGACATCAGTCGTTGCTTGATTACTCCGGATAAATACCCCACTTGTCGGGATCCCTTCTTTTTTTCGAAGATAAAATAAAATTGCGACAGGGACAGGGACAAATCCTATCGCTTCTAGGTCAAGTGCCGTGACGAGCTGCTTAAGAGGAGCTTGGATTTCTCGTCTGATTGCACCCGTCTCGGTCACATATGCCCGATCAAGTCCGAGGACGGTTTTTTTCATGCCCACTGTACCGGATATCTCCTCCAAGCGTGTGACTACTTGATCTGACGCTGTCATCCGTGCCTGCCAATCGTCACGAGGAAAATGTTCGGCAGTTGTACCTAAGACAATCACTTCACCTATGGGGGAAAGCTCCCACGCGGCACCGATAACCGAGTATGGAGCGACTGACAACGCAAGATACACCTCTCTGACGTGGTGGGGCTTATGGATGATTTTTGACAGAAACTCCGGCAATCGGATCATGATGGGTAACACTCGCGTATATACGGCGGATGCCTGCGCTTACGGCCTCTTCCTTTACTATTGTAAAGTGCTCCAACTCGCCTGTAAAGGAAACGTGTGGTCCACCGCAAATTTCTTTTGAAAACCACGAGCCATCTGGATCTCCGACCGTATAGACTTTCACTTCATCGCCGTACTTTTCGACGAAAAATCCAAATGCACCACTTTTAAGTGCATCATCTTTTTTCATGACACGCATTGTGACGGGAAGGTTTTTTTTGATCTGCTCATTGACGAGATTCTCGATTTTTTGAAGCTCATCTGGCGTAATTTTCGTCGGATGGGAAAAATCAAATCTGAGGCGCTCTACTGTGATATTGCTTCCTTTTTGTGATACGTGATCGCCCAACACCATATGAAGCGCTCGATGCAGGAGATGTGTCGCTGTGTGGAGTTTTGTCGTTTCGACTGACGTATCTGCGAGTCCACCTTTAAACATCCCTGCCGCGGCTGTCCGAGATAGCGCTTGGTGTTTTTTAAACTCCATCTCAAATTCCGCCCGATCGACGTCTTGACCTCGCGCCTGTACGATCTCTTCAGTGAGTTCCCACGGAAACCCATATGTTTCATAGAGTATAAATGCGTCTTTACCAGTCACATGCTCGATTTTTTCAATTTCCCGAAGTCCTTTTTCCACGCTTTTTCCAAATCGCTTTGCTTCATCGACGACAAGAGCGGTGATCGCTAGTTCTTCTATCTTTACCGATGGAAAGATGTCGTAGTACTGTCGAGCGATCGGATTGACCAATTTTTCCACATACTCCCAGTTTCCCCAAAGATTGATATCCCGCCCATACAAAATCGCCCGCCTGATCAGTCGTCGAAGCACGTAGCCTTGGGCTTTGTTTGATGGGATGAGTCCGTCTGCAGACATGAGCACTGCACCTCGCAAATGATCAGCGATGATACGCATCGCTCGCGTTTTTTTGAGGTCAGATCCATATTTGACGCCCGAAAGAGTGGAAAGAACCTCTATGACTCCAGAAAATGAGTCCGTCCGAAATACATCAGGAGTGTTATTGACCGCCGCATTGATGCGTTCCAGTCCCCCACCAAAATCGACATTTTTTTGAGGCAATTCCTTAAGACTCCCATCTGCCTGTTTTTGATACTGCATGAAAACGGAGTTTCCTATTTCCATGAAGCGTCCACAATCACAATTTGGATGACATACGTCATCTTTCCATTCTGATACTTCGTGGAGTTTGAGATCCACACCAAAGTCATAAAATATTTCACTGTCTGGCCCGCCTGGTTCGCCTGCGGCCATTTTAGAGGGTTCCCCACTTCGACTCCACCAATTTTTCTTTGCAGGGTAAGCAATTATCCGTTCACCTTCTTTTGCA
>CAZQGM010000060.1:0-7368 GCA_964592885.1 uncultured Gammaproteobacteria bacterium | reverse complement strand
AGTTTTCCGGAGAGCGTTTGAGTAAATTCTTTTTCCCATCCTTCAAGATCGTTCTTTAGTGTAGCTAGACTCCTTGGTTTCGTTAGTTCAGATGATTTACCAATCGCGGCTACTCGATAAAGTACGGCATGAAGATCTTGCTCCGCTTGTTGTATGCGAATGCCATCATCTCCAAAATCTTCATACGGCAACACCGTTCCATCAAAGAAGGCGTAGTGTTGTAAAAATCTTCCACTCGTTTCGGCCTCATGAATATTATCCGTAATACTATTTACGCTAATGCTCGGATGGAAACCACTCATCATCCAATATCGCTCTGAACGTGATGTGAGGGAAAATGATGCACCCATACCTCCATATCCCATATCTGTAACTGCGGTTCGGACAATATCGGATATTCTGGTCCCAATCCCCTTCGATTGATCAGGAAGTGTGATCATGACGCCTTCGGGTACCCAATCTCCTTTTCCTTTTGATGTCCCGAGGAGTTTTTTTATCCATGGATCCATCGATCCGTACTCTGTAGTACCGAGTACTGTTTGTGCATGCCGCATTGTAAGGCTAAATTCAAATCCATCTGGCGGAAGACGTGGTTTGAGTAGCCCTGTATAGACTAATCCCGTTGTTTGATACTTTTCTTCAAGTGCAGCTTTAGCTTTTTCATTGGTTCCTTCAAGCGCAAGGACATACTGAGGATTTACCTCACGCAATTTTGGATTTAATCGATCTCGAAGACTGACAAGAGCGACAAGTTTTTGGAATTCAGATTCATGCCGTATTGGATCTATATAGAGAAATTCGTTTAGATACGTTTCAACGGATACGTCGTTATCTGCCAATATTGTTTTGAGCTTTTCCTGTAGAGCTACCGTCGCTGGCAGTCGATTGTTCGTTTCTAGCATTTCTTCATCAGCCGATGAAAACACTCCTGACCCACTCATGCGTTCGCTAGAAGGAGTATTATTAGGTGCTGCTCCAGTATCGACCTCTTGTATGCTTCCATTAGGCACAACAAATACACTTGCATGTCGATGATATTCGCTCCCGTTTTGCTGTTCTGCAGCACCTTTTTTTGAGAAAAATGCAAGTGTTCTACTTGATGAAACTGCCTCTGAATTAACATCCGATTCTCGGTGATTTTCTGCTCCATAAACAAAGACAAATCCCCGTTGATCGGTAGCATTCATATATTTAATTTCCATCATCTCAATATCTGTTCCAGATATCTTCCCTGCCCATCCATATGGGTGTGAATGCCCTTGACCAACAATTCGAACGTACGGTTTACTTGCTTGGATTTCTGCAAGCTTGTTCGTATCACTCATGTCATTTACGTGGATACTAGAAGATACAGAATTAATTCCAGGCAACCAATGCGTTACGTGTATCCAATACTCACCTTGTTTTGTCTTATGAATAGTCCCAAGAAAATCTCCAGCACTTTCTCTAAACGGACCCTGGGCATATGACCGTTTGTTCAAGTCAGTAAGTGCTTGTTGCATGACGTTTTCATCCAGTACGATTCGCACTTGATCATCTCGCCCGTCCCCATACCGCTTTGCTTCTATTGGAAACTCCATGTCGGTTATGGGTATATCATTGTCTGCTTCTTCACCAAAATCGATTGCACGACCTACTGGTCCAGTGCTGATGTGCGTTACTGGAAGTACTCCGCTTTTTACTCGCAATGTATCTATTTTTATCCATTCAAACCACAGTTTTGCTAGCTGCATTGCTTCGAAATCAGTGAGCACATATGCTTCTTTCAGATGAACAAAGAGCGTCGCAACTTCGGCATCCGGCATGTAGGATGCGTTTGAAAGAAACTTTTGTTTGGCAGCTTTTCCGCCACTGATTAATGCTTCTTGTACATACGAATCTCTTGAGTATTCAGTGAAATTAACTGCGACGGTCCACCAAAATTCTGCATCTGATCCGGCTATTCTAGACACAGTCATTTTTGAACCTTGGATCGTTACCTGCAGATTGATTGCACCGAACCGAACGATGTCGCTATTCTGAAGTACTTCTGTTGGGCGTGGTGACGTATTTCCTCGAAGAATAGAAATACTTTCCCCAACCGGTCTGGTCACCTGAATGGTAGAAGCATGAGACTCTACCGACCATGTACCCTTCGCCACATCATATACAAATGCACCATGGTCGGAAGCTATAGATTTTGAAAAGTCTTCAGGTGAGTCAGTACGATCATAAAATACCAATCGATCTTCATCAGATCCCATACCCACAGGGACATATGCTTTTTCTGTCCCATCAAACTCGGTGGTGCTTCCAACTTCATGAAGTAGGACTATATCAATTCCGTTCCGTAGTTCTTCTTTTACCCCATCCAACGAGGTATCCTCAACAAATGCGTTGAGTTTAGAAACGAGATCATATAGATCTTGAGTTTGTTGCCTACCGAAACGTGCTACTTTTATTTTTTGGTCAAGCCTTTTCAGTTCTTTTTCAAAACGTTTGAATTTGCTGGTAATAACTGTTTGTGCATGTTCGTATCTATAGAGAATATTTGCCTGGATCATAACTGGATCAGTTGGAAGATATCCTTGTCCAGGATCAACCTGTAGTAGTGCTTCAAGTTCACTAACAAATTGATGGACAGCGCTCTGTATATGTTGGTTTGTCTCTTTGATTGCATGCTCCGCAAATGGGATGAGAAAAGCGCGGAACGCTGTTGTTAGTGGGCTTCCTTCTGGTGAAGTGAGTCTATATCGGGCGATGATGGAAGCAAATTGTGGTTGTGTTGAAAGTACTGTAGCGAGCGTTTCTACATTCTCTTCATTATTCAGGAACTCATCAGGCGTCATGGTCGATGTCACGGAAAATGATGTCGTACTAGCGATGGCATCCAGTGTTTTCCTGGTGTCTGATATCACCGCGATCGCCTGCCCCACATTTTCAGCATGAGTGAAGATGGTGGCAACGAGTTGAGAATACAGTTCGACTTGATACAGATAATCTTTCGTCGTTTCCTGTGCTGTGACAAATATACGGACTAGTACATCAAGTTCAGTCTTCATCTCTACGCTTTTTTCCTGAAACGATGCAAGCCGTGTGTAGAGAGAAATCGCGGGTGCACCGCCTGCGATAACCGCATCAATCGCATTATTTATCGCCTCTTCTGCCACTATAATCCCAACCTCCTCGAGGAGCTTCTGAGGAAATAGATTCACCAATGATTGGACAACTGTTTGTTTTTGTTCTTTTTCCCATACTGTGATTTGTGCTGAAAGGTCACTTCGTGTCCATGACCTCGCAGTAAACTCACTCCATTTCCCAAGTTTTTTGATGGTCGACAGAAGCGTTATCGTCTCTTTCCACTCCCTCTCACTCTCTGCTACCACCGGTCCATCCCCTTTTGGATTTGGATCAAAACCAGGTGGGAATGAAGAGAGTGCGGTTTTTTCCGAGTTCCCACCTATTTCAGATGCATCTATCTGAAGCATGGGGGTTTTTCCATCGATATCGAGTGGGAGATTTTCCCGATCAGTCAATGTTTTTTGAGAAGCCGTACGAATAAGTGAGAAGGCAAGGGTGGGGTCTTTAGATATCGCATCATAGAGTTGTATTGCATCAGATCTGTTCATAACAAAGACAGCTTTCATGTTCCCAGGGCGATCGGAGCCTTCCAGCTGGGACACAAGCGCTTTGTAATATACAGTTACTGCTACAGCATCATCGGGTATCCTGTGTCGCTTTTGTATCTCTGGATACAGTTTTCTTGCATTGATGCTTCCTCCTACGGAGGTTAATTCCTGAACATACGCACCAAGCGGGAACCATGTCACTCCGCTCGTTGGCAATTTATCCGTTGCTAACGTTCTGTACGGTTTAAAATATTGTACCCCTCCGATAGCTTCTAACATCTCCCCATCAGGTGATTGATAAGCAGCGCTTACACCTTTCGCCTTAGAATAGTACCCCACATGCCAGAGATACGATTTTGACGCCCAATCCACCGGCTCCGCAGGCATATCCGACACCTTCGCTTTCGCGCTCTCATATTCTGCCTCACTAAGCCCCATGGCCGCCAGCTCAGACTGAATCAATTGATTTGGTGAGTTCACTTCCTCACTCATACGCTCACTCTGTTTGAAAAGAATGCTCGCCGCAAATGGTCGGAGAAACGCACGAAGCACTGCTGGATCAGACGACAGACGACCGAGGGCGGATGACAGATATCCATTTTTCGTTACTATCACAGTCAATGTTGACATGTTTTCGGGGGTATCGAGGAATTTATCTGGTGTCATTGATGGCGTGATAGTAAATGTCGTCGTGTTTTCGATCATCGCTAGCACGTCTGGAATAGATCCCATAATTGTCGAAATATTTGGAATATCGGTCGGTTTGAGGGAGAAAAGTACCCGGATATAAATCTCGAGCATATTGGATATAGCTGCTACCTGCTCCATGCTATTTACCACGGTCGCGTTTGACGCGGCAATTTGTCCCTGTATTTGAGCGACAAGAGCCGCTCCGTCCGGACTATCTGAAACAGCAGAAACGACAGCCTGGAGTTCTGCAAGATGTTGATACACCCCAACACCCGGCAGCGTCGCATCAGTTAGACTATCCATGAATTGTTTGAGAATTTCTGGTTGGCCCAGAGGTGCCGCTGTTTCCATCACGATGAGTGTCACGATATTCGATATCGCAGTGCGAAGATCTACGGCTTTTTCATCCCCAAGCACGACACGATCAAATGCGTTTTGGATGATGGTGAACGCTACTTTTGATGTAGTATAACTTTCGTACTGTTTTCTATCGGTAATTTTCAGTAGTTCTTCATCAGGAAATACCCCCTCGGTTTGGAGTATCAGCCGGATGATGTCCTCTATTTTGGCTTGCACTACCTCCTGTTCGATCTCGACTCTGTATTCTAACTCTCTGTGTTTATTCATTGCTTCACGAAACGCCAACCGAGCTGGACCTTCAACGCTAAGACTCCCAGTACGCTCAAATTCGCTCCGCACCTCAGCCATAAAGGTTTTTCGCAGTGGTTCTAAAGCGTCGTATGATGCAGAAAGAATTGCGTCATTCTCATCGGCCAACGATTGTTTGATCACGTCTTCAAGGAGCGCCGAGAGATCGATAAGCGCTTCATAGTTCTGTTTCGCTTGTATTTCCTGAGGAGTACGATCTATCAAAGGGTTTGAAGCGATACTCCGAAGCCACGCCATATCCCCTGATTTTTTTTGAAGCCGTGTGATACCCCCATGCTCAGTATCTGCTGAAATCTGCGTAAGCACCGGGATAATTTCTTTCTCCAGACGGGCGATCTCTTGCCGCGTTTCAGATGAGATAGTCGGAACAGCAGGTAAACCATCCCGAAGTTTGTACATACCAGACGGATGTGAAGTAGTTTGTAGTGCCAGGGCTTCATCTGGACTCTCCGTTATGACAAATCCTCGCTTTGTATAGAAAAGATATGCCGCTGGATCTCGCACTCCATATGCTCCAATACCCACATATCCCGCACTTTTGACCACATTTTGAAACATCTCTACTACTGTGGTTCCTGTGCCCACTCCCTGATCGCTTTCTGGAAGTTCGATCCTATGGATCACTGGCATACGCAGAAGCCCTGATGGTTGATGTGCTTTCACGTATTGCCGGATTTTTTCATCAATGACTCGTGTTGGATTATCCTCAGGTCCTGTATTTGCGTACTGCAATATCTCGGCGGCATCCGGGAAGTTGACGACAAATTCCGTAAATGTTGTATCTCCCCCCCTCGGTTTCCAGACAAATTGGAAAACATAGCCGTTTCCTATAGAGTCATATCCCTTTTGCCCTTTGTATAAACCATTGAGGCTCTCCTGTAGTTCAAATTCCCCAGGAGCACCCAACTCTTTGGCAAATGCATCCATGAGTGTCTGTGCAGCGACCAGCTCATGAAATGTCTGCTCTAGGTCTTTTGACCGTGTCGGATCGATGTATCTATATCTCCTGAGATATTCTGTGACCGTAATTTTTTCTTTAGAAAGTATCTGGAATAATTCTTTAGATGCTACTCTCGATTCTTTTTCAAGCGCCGCTATATCTTTCGCGGAAAATCCTGAGTTTTTAGCGTCATGTGCCGTCGCAATGACCAATGGTATTTTTTTTGCTTCAACCACACGTGCGACGATCGGCGTCGTATTACCTACCTGTTTTTCTACGCGTTGCATGATCTGTAATGCAGTGGTCAAATATGCTGGATCATAGGTGACGATACCTGTGACCGGGTCGGAATTTAGTAGAGTGATGACAGCACGTGGATCGGGCACAGTGGATAATGCCGCAGTAATTCGCTGATATTTGAGCGCCTTTGTCGGTACGTCACTGATCGGGATCTGTAAAAACGCAAGCGCCATATAGAGTTGTGAGTCAGAGAGCGACTGATCTTCGAGACGTTTAACTGCGTAGATTGTCTCAATCATCTGCATCATACTGATATCAACTGGATCAGTTTGTCCTGTAGTGAGATCGTTTACGGCGGAAACGACCCTCTCGTACTGGACCACAATCTCTGGGGATTCATCTTTTTTTGGCTTCACACTCTGTAAAAATGACTGAAGGATAGTCGCTTCCTGAGTAGTGATCGCGATTGTTTGAGACTGACCTATAAGTGCATCATAGAGTACGATCCACGGAGGGTCAGAGAGAAATTTCGCCAATCGCACACTCGGATCAGTTGGGGATACGACTGAACAGCTTTGTGCTGGCGTATTTGCACACACCGAATAAAAAGTGCCAGATGCGCCGTACAGGAAGATCACCAAAAAGAGAAAACTTGTAGTGACAATTTTCGAGGTCGCAAACCATCCATCGTTTGTATGGAACATGAAAGACTGAAATATTGCTGAAATTCTACTACCGCTGTTCATAATCCCTCTACCAGTATGAGGCTATAGAATCATGCTTTGCAAGCACAAAAACGGGGAAAATAGAAGGTGTTTTTTTCATCAAAAAATGGGGACAAAATTATCACTTTGTCAATATACAAAAATGCAAAGAAATTGACAAAAATGTGATAGGAAACTGTCATTCGTTTTTGACATGATTTTTGGGATATATAACGTCTTTAAAAAAACACCAGTTTTTTTGCTTCATCTTGTCACATTTTGGTCAGAGTCATCCCCGCGTTTTGACTATCACAACCAAGTCTCATCGTCCCGCCATGGCGAGAGGGATCCATTTCGCATTCTTGTATTTATTAACTAGAACATTGCCTCACTCCTGTCATACTGAACTTGTTTGAATATGACACAATCTAGTCCATCAACGTATGTATGTGAAATAGTATCAATATATATCATATATATTCTAAATATTTTCATCTTCATGCATTTCCTTTGGTAT
>CAZQGM010000059.1:0-7444 GCA_964592885.1 uncultured Gammaproteobacteria bacterium | reverse complement strand
AAATGGGATCATGACATGGAGATTTTTGTATCCAAGCTTGTTTCTGACTTCTTTGATGGCTTCTATTTCCATCTCAAACACTTGGGCATCGGCGATATACCGTGCCGCTCCTCGAAATCCGAGCATCGGATTTGGTTCGACTGGCTCAAATGCTGCGCCTCCTTTGAGATCACGATATTCGTTTGTTTTGAAATCAGTCGTGCGATAGATGACCGGACGTGGGCTGAACGCTTTTGCAAACTTGGCAAGATCATCGCGAAGCGTCTTAATGAAAAAGTCCTGCTTTTTTTCTTGGATGAGCTTTCGAGGATGTGTGCCAATGCCCGCGATCATGAACTCTGCCCGAAGGAGCCCGACACCATCGACATGTCGCTTAGCCATATGTGCGGCAAGTTCTGGTTCTGCCAGATTGACGTAGACCTTAGTCGCCGTCTTGATGTGGTCGGCAGAGTGATTTTCCTTTGACTTCTCAATCGTGGCTTTTTCGCTATCAGAAAGTCCACCTTTGTAGACTTCACCGACGGCGCCATTGACCGTGATAAGGAGCTTGTCTTTGAGAACTTTTTTGGCTCCCGCAGCGCCGACGATTGCCGGTATCCCAAGCTCTCTGGACACGATAGCAGCATGTGATGTGCGTCCACCTCGCTCGGTGACGATGGCTGAGGCTTTTTTCATGGCTGGCACATAATCTGGATTGGTTTGCTCAGCGACAAGGATGTCTCCCACGACGATTTTGCCTACTTCCTTTGCACTTTCCAGATATTTGACCACACCTGATGCAAGTCCTGGGCTTGCTGGATCACCTTTTAGGATAACTTCTTTTTTGGACGTGTCGATTGCGGCAGTCGTCATTTTTTTGCCGGCTGTCGTGACTGGTCTCGTTTGGACTAGAAATACGTCCTTTCCTTCGATGGCCCATTCACTATCTTGTGGAAAATAGTAATGTTTCTCGAGTTTTTTGGCCAGATCTGCGAGTTTGAGAATATGTTCAGTCGTCAGCTTCTGCTTGCCACCTGCGGTTGGGGACAACGCAACCACTTCGTTGCCACGGCCTTTCATGCGCATGATTTTTTCTTGCACATTTACCACTTTTTTGGTGATCTCGCCTGTCGTTTTATCTACTTCGTAATGATCAGGCGTGACCATACCTTGGACGATCATTTCTCCGAGTCCAAAGATCGCCTCAATCATGATGGTATTTTTGTTATTTGTGACCGGATCGATGGTAAACATGATGCCGGACTGGTCAGACTCAACCATGCGTTTCACTGGGACAGCAATTCCTACTTGGAAATGGTCAAATTTGTTTGTCTGCCGATAAAAGATCGCCCGTGGGGTAAAGAGTGATGCCCAACATTCCCGAACTTTTTCAAGGAGACTGGCTTCACCATAGACATTGAGATACGTCTCTTGCTGTCCTGCAAATGATGCACCCGGAAGATCCTCAGCGGTTGCTGATGATCTGACTGCGACCATCGCATGTTTGAGAAAACCGCGATCCATTTTGAAGTAGGACTTCACGATGAGATCGGAAATCTCTTTCGGGAACGGGCATTTGACGATAGCGGCCGAAATATGTTTCGATGCTTTCTCTAGAGCGACATTATCATTGACATCGAGATGATCGAGCTGACTTTTGATGACACTGCGAAGATCAGTTGCATCCAAAAATGCATAATATGCTTGTGCAGTAACGATAAATCCTGGGGGAACTGGAAAACCGTTTTGCGTCATCTCGCCTAAGTTGGCACCTTTACCACCAACTATGGCTCCATCTTCTTTATCTACATCTTTAAACCAGACAACGTATTTTGGTTTCATATATATAGAGTATGACCTGTTTTCACAAGGAATTGCAAGTCGCATAAACAGGCGGCCTATCTATTTTTAGCCTTGAAGTTTTTTGTAGGAAGCGATGAGTGACGATGTGGAGCTGTCATGGACAGAGTGACTAGCGGTATTTGAGCCTAACTCATCATAGATCGTGACTGCGAGTTTTTTCCCAAGTTCGACGCCAAATTGGTCAAATGAATTGATATTCCAGATCACCCCTTGTACAAATGTCCGATGCTCGTAGAGAGCGATGAGCTCGCCCAACGACCGTGGCGTGAGCTCATCTCCGAGTAGCACTGTCGAGGGACGATTACCCGGCATGCGCTTATGGGGTATGAGTTTTTTGTCGACACCTTCTTTTGTGAGCACTGCATCGGATTTTCCGAACGCGAGCGCCTCAGCTTGGGCAAAACAATTAGCGACGAGTTTCTTATGGTGTTCCGGGAGAGGATCACGAGTATTGGCATAGACGATGAAGTCTACCGGCACAATAGTAGTCCCTTGGAGGAGCATCTGGGTAAATGAATGCTGAATTGGAGAACCTGGCTCTCCCCAGATGACCGGAGCGGTCATATACTCGACGTCCGCTCCTTCGCGCGTTACTGATTTACCATTACTCTCCATCATAAGCTGCTGCAGAAATGCGGGAAGCTTGTGGAGATACTGTTCGTACGGCAAAATCACGCGTGATGTGTATGAAAAAAATGTTGCATACCATACATCGAGAAGCCCTAGTAGTACGGGGACATTTTGTTCGATCGGCGTTGTTGCAAAATGATCATCGACAAATTCAAACCCTGAGAGAAATTCTTTGAATTGGTGCTCTCCGATGGCAATCATCAGCGACAAGCCCATGGCTGAGGTGAGTGAATATCTCCCACCGACCCAGTCCCAAAAGCCAAAACAGTTTTCTCCGGATATCCCGTACTTGGCAGCTTTCGGGATATCGGTTGTAAGGGCGACAAAATGTCTCTTAAATGCCTCAGGGGATGAGGTACTTTTGGTAAACCATGCTTTTGCACTTTTTGCATTTGTCATCGTTTCATCGGTCAAGAACGTCTTTGAGGCGATGATAAAGAGCGTCGTTTCTGGATTGCACATCCGAAGCGTCTCTGATAGATGCGTCCCATCGATATTTGCGACGAAATGACAGCGAATATTGCGGTCACTATATGCTTTCAAGGCTTCATAGGCCATATAGGGCCCAAGATCCGATCCCCCAATACCTATATTGATGACATCTGTGATCGGTTTTTCTGTATACCCCTTCCATCGTCCAGATCGTATGTCTTCGGCAAATCGTGCCATATGAATCAGTTCGCGACGCACCATCGGCCGCACGTCCATGCCATCTATGACGAGTGGAACCTTACTTGTGCTTCGGAGGGCCGTATGCAAGACTGCACGATTTTCGGAGCTATTGATCTTTTGGCCGATCATCATATCAGTAATGCGTTCTTGGAGGCGTGACGCGCGAGCAAGCTCTAAAAGGAGCTCTATCGTCTCTTCAGTGATGTGGTTTTTTGAGAAGTCTACGTGATACTGACCAAACTGTGTGGTAAATTTTTTTGCTCTGGCGCCTGATTTTTTAAATAGCTCAGAAAGGGTAACTTTTTCCATCTCATGATGGTGTTTGGCTACGGCTTTCCATGCAGATGTTTTGTGGACGTCAGTCATATCTACCCCTAGTATACCAGTTTTAGGATTTCATGGCTGGCAGATATGTTTCTATTACGACGACGTTGGGTGTTCTAGGCTCGATCGTGTAGACTCGTGCAGCTGCAGGGACAAACGCACTATGGCCTGTCGTAAGTACAACGCTTCCAGATCCTGCTGTAATTTTGGCTGCACCACTTGAAAGAAACACGTGTTTAAACGATGCATGTGTTTGGCGTGTCAAAGGAGCATGTACATCAAGATAATCAACCATGTAGTATGGTGTGGCGAGTAGCTTTTCTCCATCCGGGACTCGTCGACCGAAGTTGATATCGTTATGAGTCGGATCCATATCGATATATCGGAAGTAGTCATCGATATGAATTGTCCGAATTGATCCATCAGAGAGTAATTTTCCTTGATCAAACGAGCGGATTGTGCACTTATCATCGACCACGTCTAGTTGGACTTCATACACGATGTTTCCAATAAAGTTGGGGTCATCTGACTGTTCCCATGAATGGTGTATCCCACCTGTAGAAAGGTCGATAAGCTCACCTTTTGGCACATCATAGACATTGACGTGCTGCCACGGGTTTTTTTCCGCTATGTATGCTGCACTTTTTTCTTTTGCTTCGGATATGGGTGTTTTTCCTGAAATAACGTCTGCACTGAGCGCCACCATATACGCATTTATTTCTTCACACGTTTTTTTGTATGCAGCTATATCTGACGAAGCATTGAGGCCATAGGTCATACGGCCCGGTTCAAGAAAAAACCATGATTCTGGTTTTGGAGTCCAGCGAGCACTCTGGTCCGGTTTCCTCACATGAAGTTGGAACGAATTACCAAGTGCCTGAGTGAATTTGATAAGGACATTCATGTCTGTCCGGGATGCGTCGCCTGTCATGGCAATTGGGTCGTGGGCTATGAGCTCGGAAAGCGCTACTCGTGGGGAACTTGTCGTAACTCCATCCATATCTGGGACAAAACATGGATCATCACTACGTGTAAGCTCCGTAAAAAGAAAGCTTTTTCCATATAACTCATAGCTTTGGCCGATTTTGACATCCTGCACATATGGAAGATGATCCCAGGATTTCATGTGAGCAATATACGACCCGCCCCACGTCGGTTGTGGGATCAATCGTGGCTGGATTAGGTACGGCTTTATGGCAATGACGTCGTTCATGATGTAGGTGGTGTGTGAGATCGTAGTGTGACAGCTATATCCCACAGCGGTGAATACAATGGCTCAGGAGCGATGATAAATCCTTTATCTGTGCTTTCAAGGGTAGGCATAGATCCATACCAGTCGGTCACTTTTGCACCTGCTTCAGACGCAATGAGTAACCCCGGGGCAATATCGTGCCAGTGGACCGCACATTCCGGCAATATCATCGCATCGACGCCGCCACGCGCTACCCATACACATAGTTTTGCCGTCACCCAGTTAATCCGGCAGCGGTAGGATGCGGCGTTTATCGCTTTGACGAGTGCAAGAGATTGGTCGATCGTTTCTGACGAATTTGTATGGCCATTTGGGATATGGGTCGCGACAAATGCATGCTGTAGATCATCGGTTTTGGCGACGGTCATACGAACGCCATTTTTATATGCCCCTCCACCTTTCCATGCGTGATAGACAGTTCCAAGGGGAAATCCAGCAATCGCGCCGACGATCAGTTCTCCACGTTTCTCAAGCGCCAGAAGGACCGCGAAGTCCTCGAGGCCCCGCACGTATTCCTTGGTGCTATCCAAGGGGTCGATGATCCACCGGAACTCTGCATCCGGTAGACTGTCCCCTGCCTCTTCAGAATGGATCCCATGATCGGGATATGCTGCATGGATTCGATCGATGATGTATTTCTCTGACGCAAGGTCTGCATCAGTCGCGACATCCATGATGTCTTTCTGATTTGTCACGGTAAAATGTGACTGATGCTCACGGAGAATTTCCATAGCACCAACGACGGTACCTTTCGCAAATTCAGCAAATGATTGATATTCGTCCATACTATTGCCTTCTTATGTATCATCCCCAACCTCAGCAAAGAGCGGGAGTGCCAGGTTTTTAGTTATTCCAATGCTTTTGTGTTGACTCCTGATGCGAAATCAATTTCGTCAAATGCATGCAAAATGTCATTTACCTGAACTTTCAGGTGGTCATACGCAGCCTGGGTTTTGCCTTCCCATTTGACCGTAAGGTACGGACCATTTTGCGATGCTCGAACGATCATCATTTCCTCTGTGGTATCCATGCGTACGCCATCAATCTCGACGTATGACGCATCTGGATAGAGTTTTTTCATAGCTCCACCAATTTTTTCCGATACGATCTGGAATTTGACTGCATCTGGACATCCCACTTTCACTTCAGGACTTGAAACATACTGTGGGAGCTTAGCCACTGCCTCACTCAATGTCTGTTTTGTCCGGGTCAAATATGCGAGTAAGCGAAGTGATGCGATCGCTCCATCGTCGTGACCGTAGAAATTATCGACGAAGAAAAAATGCCCAGACAGCTCACCGCCGAAAATAGCACGTTCCTCACGAACCTTTGCTTTGATAAATGAGTGGCCTGTTTTCCACATCACGGGTACACCGCCATGAGACCGTATCACTTCATCAACCTGCTTTGAACAGAGTGTGTTGTAGACAATCTTGCTTCCTGGTAAAAAATCTAAAATGTCTTCTGAAAAAAGCGATACGAGTGTATCGTTCCAGAGTAGACTTCCATCTCCAGCTACGACTCCAAGACGATCTCCGTCTGCATCATAGGAGAAACCGACGTCAGCGTGATTTTTCACGACACCTTCGGCTAAGCGCTCTTGTACATCACGCTCTGTGGGATCCGGTGTGCCAACTGGGAAATTGCCGTCTGGTTTTGTGTTTTGCTCAATGACGTCACATCCTGCCGCACGTAAGATCCCTGGGAGAAACAGTCCTGTCGTGGCTGCACAGGAATCAACAACGACTTTAAATGATCCGATTGGTCCGACACGCCGTAGAAGATCTGCCTGATAGTCAGCATAGATATCCTGCTTGATGTGTCGCCCAGGAGTTGGCAAGGATTCGAATTTTTCTGATTTCACGAGATCTCTAAATTCGATAATCTCCTCGGTGATCATCGTTTCAGAAAATCCGACGCCAAGTTTCATCCCGTTATATTCCTTTGGATTATGAGAGGCAGTGATCATGATCATGCCCTTCGTTCGGAAGAAGTAGCAGCCAAAATAGCACATCTGCGAAAGGGTTGTCCCAATGTCATATACGGTGATCCCAGATTCTACAAGAGTTTTAGCAACGAGTGCACGAAATCTGTCACTTGAAAGGCGACAATCACTTCCAAGGACGCAATCATAAATACGGCGTTTCAGAAGCCATGTCGCATATCCTTTGGCCAATTTCTCCACGAATGCATCAGTGAGCTCAACATCTACGAGCCCTCGAAGATCATACCCACGGAATATATGCGTTGGAAATACATCAGACATGGTTCCTCCTTCATTTCGTCACCGTTTTTCTTTTTTAAAAAAACAAGTGAGTCGTGAAAAAATATGAACAATTAATACAAAGAATTTATAGCGTCAATATGATCTGTTCTACCCGGTCCCCGATAGAAAGAGGCGATGTGCCACTTTTAACGGACACATCACTTGCTAGTAGCGCAGCGTGTATAGCTGTGAGTTTATCCATGGTAAAAAGTCTCGATTGATTTGTCAAACGTCCAAGTTGCCATGGGGCTACACGTTCCGGTGTAACTCCGTCTTTGATCATAAGAAGCTGCCTGATGCGCGAACAGATCATGGAGTATAAACGTTCTGACGCCTCAGTTTTCCGGGCTATCACCCATAGTCTCAGCATCTCTTCAGTATTACCCGGCTTGAGGCTGTCAAGCAAAAGAAAGATTGTTTTTGGAAAATCGTACTGTGTGACCGTTGCAATATTTTTG
>CAZQGM010000058.1:0-7465 GCA_964592885.1 uncultured Gammaproteobacteria bacterium | reverse complement strand
ACCTGCACTCCGTAATAGAGTCGCATGTCGAAATCTTCGCCAGACTTGAGCAAATTAGCAAACTGTGCGATCGCTTCACCACTTGTGGTCAGAAGCACCTCTCGAACGCCTGCTTTTTGCATGGCCTCAAGGGGATAATAGATCATCGGTTTGTTATATACCGGCAATAAATGTTTGTTTGTGACAAGTGTGAGTGGGCGAAGTCTAGTCGCCATACCCCCGGCAAGTATGAGTCCCTGCATAGTATGATCTCCTTTCATGAGATACGAGAAATCTTTTTTTTAGTGCTACATCTACGGAATACACACTCTGTCTATCTTATGCATGTATCGTAGGATGTGACAGAAACGAACGCACACATCAATACTCGTGATATTGATACGATACGCCCGTAGGCAGGACGAATGACTATAATATCATGTTTTTCTATAAAACCGTAGCAAAAACGACAACTGCAATGGCAGCGATGAGAAGGTATTCAACGACCATCTTCCGATGGAGGCTTCCTTCAAGGATATGATATGTCACACCCCACGCTACGTAGGAAATTGCCATCGCGATGACGACAGACAGCTGCATTGTATGATCGCCGCCTACGCTCCATAACGTATAGAGTCCCACACTTAATATGAGTGCAAGCACGATAAAATGTATCGTCTTTATATTCATACGGTCATCCCCCGTTTGAGGGTCAATATAGCGATAAGCAGTATCCCAAAAAATACCATATGCGCGATATTATGCCCTGTTGCGCGTGGTAGGTGATTTTTTGACACGATATAGAAATCCAAACACAAAATGACCATCATAGCGCCCGCAAAAAGGATAGCGATATCACGACTCATACTTTGGACATTGATCGCAGGAAGTTTGATCACTGATTGATGTACTGCTCCCGGAATATATGATCCTGCCACAGATGGTGCAGCTTCCTTTGGCACTTCAACTGCATCTACTACCGGCACGTTTGCCACTTCCACCACAGGAGCCACTGTCGGGATGGGCTGAATTTCTTTTTTTGGCGCAGCATCGGCGAGGCGTTCTGTCGCTCCAAACTCCTGGACAACCAATGTTGTCTCCTCACCCAAGAGTACGCCGTTGACGATAGCAAATCCCACATCCCGGTATCCTGGCTTGATGATGTTTTCGCGGTGTGTCGGGGATGCCATCCACGCATTGACGACTCCTGTGCTTGTCGAGAAGTTCTTCGCAAGATTTTCCCCTGCTAATAAATAGCGGTATCCTGAGCTAATGATAAATTCCCATGGTGTTTTCCCCTGTGGACTCGTGTGGGCCCAGTAATTATTGGAGAACATGTCGTTCGCTTTTTTTGCTGCAGCTTCAGATAACTGAGCATTGAGAGATAGTGGTTGGAGCCCTGCAGCGACACGCTCTCTATTTGTTTCTGACAAAAGTGCATCTACGCGGATATCAGTTGCATACCCAAGCACATCTGGAAACGAACGAGAAAAAGATTTTATACCGAAATTCAGTAGAGCAAAAAGGAGGAGATACACCAGAAGAGCATCATGGTGTAACGCCTTCGCCCGATGGTTATTGCCGTGGTGTGGGACAAAAAAATGATACAGATGCTTCCACATACATCTATCATAGGCAGAATATCGTAAAAAATACTAGAGAGAGAATGGATTGGGGTGTGCATCATGCCCATCGATCATTGGCGTCATACTGAAACTCGATTGGTGTATCGGGTGACTGTCCGTTAAGTGGGATCCCAAAGTAGGCCGCGATTGTTTGCCCTACAGCTGCACCAACTCGAAGTCCGGTGTATGACCCCGGACCTGTATGGACACGTACTGATCCGATACTTTTCGGTTCGATCCCAAGATAGGTACACGCGTCTTTCACGGCCGATACGACAGATCGCGAGCTATTTTCAGATGGCGTGTTTTTTTTATAGATTTGCGCATCATCACCAAAAACGATGATTGTAGACTCGCCCCTAATACTGGTATCGATCGATAGGGTGTATTTCATGCTGTGTATCCTCCCCATATGACGTCAACTGCGCCTTGTCGTACGATCACTGGTGGTTCGATGGTGCAGTCGATTACCGTTGATGCAATTTGTTTTGTACAGACGCCACCAACGACTCCGTCAACTCGAGCGATCAGGTCATCATGAAGATCAAAAAGAGAGTACGGAGTTTGCCCACCTGAAAAATTGGCAGACGTCCCCACAAGTGGCACGCCGACTGATGCGATAAGATCAAGCGCTGTATTATGATCAGGCATTCGAAGTCCAACGGAGGTCCCACCGCCCAAGAGGAGCGGAAATATATCTGCACTTCCACTTTTGCCTATGATCGTCAGCCCACCTGGCCAATATGTTTGCATCAAATAGTCTATGCGTTTTGATGGATCTAGGAAGTATTTTTTTGCCATATCGATACTGCCGACGAGAAGTGGCACGGCTTTTGTCTCCGGGCGGTTTCTGACAGAAAAAAGCCGCGCAACTGATTTAGGGCGATCTATACGACATGAGATCGCAAATGCTGTATCGGTCGGAAATATGATGATCCCACCATCTCGAAGTATGTCTGCACCTTCGTCAATCGTCCGCATCGGAGTATTCATACAGTACCTACCGTTTTCCACGAAATTGTATGCGAACCGTCCGTTTTTATACTAAATGTTATGTGCATATAGGATTCTGGGAGCATACTCCCCAGTTTGTCCGGCCATTCGATAATGATGATACTTCCGGGATTCCCAAACAGCTCTGTAAGCCCCAGCGTCCGAAGCGGCATGTCATCATTTTTTCGGTAGAGATCAAAATGATGAAGTACGTACATACTGTCCGGGATGGGATATTCACGTTCAAAAACAAATGTGGGAGATATCAATCGCTCGGTGATCCCAAGTGCTGAAGCAAGTCCTTGGGTATACGTCGTTTTTCCCGCCCCCAATTCACCCTCTAAAAGAAGCACATATGATGTATGTGGCACTCCGGAAATTTTCTCTTTCAGCCATGCCCCTACCAACCGGCCAAAAGCCGTAGTTTCTTCGGAAGAGCTGGTATGACATGTGCCGACAGTATCCATCCTATCCCTCCACCTATCGTGTCGATTATAACATCTCGCACCCGTCCTTCACGGCTTGGAATAAGGGACTGATGAAACTCATCACTTGCTGCATATATAACGACCAGCCCCAAAGAAATGAGTGCAATATTCCGAGTATCAATACCTGCCGTAT
Source organism: uncultured Gammaproteobacteria bacterium (assembly GCA_964592885.1). Lineage (GTDB taxonomy): Bacteria > Patescibacteriota > Microgenomatia > UBA10105 > UBA927 > CAZERT01. The sequence continues at coordinate 4,247 of CAZQGM010000058.1, read as the reverse complement.
TTCTCATCGCTCGATAGTATAAAAGATACAGACTCGCGTATTCGATCAGATGCAGTGTTTTAAAAAAGACAAAGGATAGAACATATGAATCCGTCACGACAGTCTTTCCCCTGCTGGAAAAATAAAAAATGATGGTCATCCAGAGGAGGACCGGACCCCAATAATATATAACGCGTTTCATGCTCGTCACAGTATATCCCAAAATTTTCATGCCATCCAATGCACGTTTTTTAGGAAAGGTGCTGCCTGATCGTTGCAGCCATGAGCATCAGTCCACACCCAAGTCCGATGATTGCGGTTCCTATACCCATAGCTCGTGACCGACCACGCCCGCTTGGTGTGGCACGTAGGCTCTCTATCAAATCATCCCCCATTGTGGGTGCTAGGTTACCTAGAAACTCCCCTGAATGTGTACCGAGCGCTGAGCCAATCGTTTCATCCTCTGCCATATCGACATCCTCGGGGAGATACGAGGAGAAAGCGGTCGGTAGCGCAGTTGGTATGTGCGTTGGGGTCACGCTCGGGGAAGATGCAGAGGTAGGCTCCTTGGTAGGAACTGGTGTGGGTGACGGCACGTGCACCGTGGGAGTGGGTATGGGTGTCGCGGTCGGATCTGGTTCATTTATAGTGATTGGCACACTATTACTCCACGAGACAGATGAGGACCAATTTCCTCCCGATGTTTTGTAGTAGTATCCAAGCTTTAGAAGATATTCACCCTCCCCAAACGTGAGATATCCTGTATCAGACATGTCTGATTTGACCATCAGTGTTCCATCCCATGCCCCGATAGATACTTGATGTTGCGCATCACGTGAATCACCAGTTTTTACCCATGTCCCATCGTCTTTATGCGTATACCCAAAATAGTTGGTAGACCCCTCGCGCTGAAATGCACCTTTCACGATGAGCGACTCTCCATCAGTACATCCAGACACGGAAGCAGTAAGGGTGATTTCTTTATCTCCAATCACGGAGAGTGGATCAGCAACGATTGAAATAGAGCGGGCAGCGTACACCCGTATCGGAAGTACAAAAAGGATGATCCATCCTATGCCGGAGACTACTCGTTTGGCGAACATGTACGCCTCCACACACTACTGTACATGGAGATAGAAACTCGTCACCCCATCGCTGTGTTCGATATATTTGATTTTGATCACTGACCCACTACCACACGATTCACTTGATGAATATAGTGTCCCATCCTCAGGAGCTCGGATGACGACGCTCGAATTACTGACCATATCGATACCAGTATGAATTCCACCGCTATATGAGTATCTCCATGAGTACGGTGGTTTTCCATATCGTTGCGTGACGACGATATCTCCTTCAAGCGGCCAATCCCAATTGCCTGATCCGATAGTCTGACGACCGCCATTCTGCTGATCATCTACTTCCCGACTGCGCATATAGTTTTCCGAATTCACCCAGTTGCCATTTTTGTGAATTTCGTAGTGGAGATGTGCGCCGGTTGAACACCCCGGATATCCGGTATTACCGACAAGTGCTATCGGATCGCCCTTTTTCACCGGACCTACTTTAGAAGAATTTACGAGAGCGCTACTGATAGCAAGACGCTCAGCCATCGCTTGCGCCAAAAGTTTCTGGTACGTGGATTCAGAATTTTTCGTTTCTAAAAGGAGTGCTTGCTTTTCTTTTTTTTGTCTGTCCAAACTTGCCATCTCAGTCTCAAGTTGTTGACGAAGAACCTCCTGTTGTTGTTTTTTGGATTCACGTAAGACCTTCCGTTCTGAGAAATTTCGCTGTGTCTCAAATAACTGCTTGAGTACTACAGAATTTTCCTCATCAATGCGCTTGTAGTATTGAAGCTTAAGAAGCGTCGTACTAAAATCATCGCTCAAAAACCATAAGCCAAACCGTGGCACCACACGCTCTTTATATATATATGGTATGCGAGCACGGGTTCGTTCGATGATGGTTTTGAGAGACACATCCAGGCGATCGATTTCACTCGTGAGTTCATCGATTTCAAGTGATAGTTTTGCGATATTCGATTTACGCGAATCAACCTTGAAGATCGTGAGTCGAATCCCATCATCAAGTTGCGTAATTGTATTTTGGAGCGTCGAAGATTTTTTTTTGCTTTCGGACAGTTTCGTCTCAAGCTCTTTGATACGTATATCTATCTCAGATTGCGTTTCAGCATGGACTACTCCGGCAGATACTACCGTAAGAAGCATACCGATGAGTATGATGCTGATGATCCGACCCATATGGAAAATCAAAAAGGACAATACACGATTAAATACGATGAAATCGTCCTGTTGCGATAAAGCTACCGACTGATCCAAGAAGCGTTCCTACTCCCAGGAGGATTAGAAAAAGTATCCCTGATGCAATCAAAAATTGCGAAGACGCTACAGATGTCATAATGTGTGTGATAACCGGAATTGATCCGATGACCGACAGAATATTTGATCGAAGCCCAAGTAGTAAGCCCATGATTCCAAGCCATGCTGATACTGCTCCAAACGCTCCATACAGCGCTCCTTCAAACACAAATGGCTTACGGATATACCACGGCGATGCGCCGATGAGCGTTAGGATCTCGAGCTCTTCTCGTCGAAGCGCTATGCGCATACCGATGACCGTCATCAATGTGAGGACAGAATTTAAGACAAGGAGTAGCGAAAATCCTCCTCCTACCCACCGGATCGCGTTGGTCCATTTGATCAGGGTATCGACTACGTCGCGTTGAAATACGATATCCGAGACACCGGTCGATTGTTTGATGATAGGCTCGAGATCCTTAAGGAGTTTTGGCTCCACCGCCGTCACTTCAAGCGACGCAGGTAAGATGTCAGCTGTCACCATCTCAAGAAGCAACGGATCTTTTTTATTTTGGTCACGGTATATAGCAAGTGCATCTTCTTTCGATACGTATTTTATACTTGCCACTTTTCCAGTTTTTTTGAGTTTTTCTTGGAGTGCATCACTCTCTTTTTTATCTGCAGTATCAGTAAAAAAGACCGTCAACTGCGGTTTTGCCTCGAAATATGCAAGGATCAGATATGATGCAGTGCCCGTAAGCCCTAATATCCCAGTGATCAGCAGTGACAAAAACATGGTGAACACGGCGGTAAACGCCTGATATGGCGTGCGGCGCATGTGGGTCCAGATGTTTACTCGATCACTCATGATCCTCCTCTTTGGCATGATGTCCACGTTTCTCTGGTTCATCATTTTTTACCATATGGTATCTACCTTTTTCTTCATCTTTGATGATGACGCCATTTCGGAGCGTCAGCGTCCTTTTTTTCATCTGATTAACGAATGCATCGTTGTGGGTTGCCATGACGATCGTCGTGCCCATGGCGTTGATTTCTTTGAGGACCGACATGATGCCCCATCCAGTTTCTGGATCGAGATTGCCAGTCGGCTCGTCTGCAAGTAAGATCGATGGGCCGCCGACGATTGCTCGAGCTATCGAGACGCGTTGGAGTTCACCTGCAGAAAGCTGTACAGGGAACGAGTTTCGCTTCTGGGGAAGGTCGACCAAATCAAGGACATCCCCAACTCCTTTTTTGATTTCTTCGTCATTTTTTCCGAGGATTTCTAGACCGACTGCGATATTTTCAAATACGGTGCGATCAGAAAGAAGTTTGAAGTCCTGAAATACCATCCCGACAGTTCTACGATACGAATGGATATCGCCAAGTTTGAGCTTCTCTAGATCCCATTCGTTGACTTTGATATGCCCAGATGACGGTGTAAATTCACGAAGGACAAGTCTGAGAAATGTACTTTTACCAGATCCAGACGGCCCGATCAAAAAGACAAAATGTCCATCTGGGATTTCCAATGTCACATCATGGAGTGCCGCGTGTCGGCCAACGATGAATTGTTTGGAAACGTGTGAAAATGTAATCATTGGTTACTGGATTTCTACCCGACCAACATCCATAAACCATGGACATTTCTTGGCATCGTTTGTAATACCGAATACTTTCACTTTTTTTCCGACAAACTGTGTGAGATCGAGTGTCGATGAGACCATACAGACGGTCTGCGTCGGACCCCCATCGCGAATCAAGGTTTGCGTACCTTCCTTTTCAATTCCTCCAGCCTGTACGACACCAATAGCTGAGGTATTAAATGTTTTTGTGTCGCTACTACCAAATGCTTTTTTGCCGTCACTTGTTACTGATGTCTTTGTGGCATCACTTTGGGTCGTTGCAACAGTCCCAGACGTGCCAGTCAAAAGATATCCTGTAAATACG
>CAZQGM010000057.1:0-7653 GCA_964592885.1 uncultured Gammaproteobacteria bacterium | reverse complement strand
GGCCAATATTTCGTATCGTTGCCGTTATCTGCGTCGTGCTGTCGACAATCAATTTATGTGGAAGAAGGTCGTCAGGTGCTCCTTCGATAACTGCTTTTTCATCTTGCACCGGACGCCCTAGGACTTTTTTGACATTCCGGTATGCGTCGTACATGGGGTGATAGTCTCCACTTCCCAATTTTTTAAATGAAAAATGATCGAAGGGATAGTCCTGATAGTTGAGAAGAAACGGTGTAACCGCTACGATGTTTTTGTCGTCCCACACAGACGTGGCAGCGGTTGCCAACCTATTTGCAACTTCCTGTGGAGACAAAAGCGTCGGTGTTCGATATTTTCCTTCAGAATGCACCCATCCTGTTTCTGTGATAAATATCGGTAAATCACGTTTGAGGCCTAGTTCCCTCAGAAGTCCGATTTCCCACGTATAAGATCGAATACTGCCTTTGCCAGATCCGTATACAGATCCTGAAAAACCGGGATTTGGATAGGAGTGTGATGTCCAGCCATCCATTTTCTCGAGCATTTCTGGACGTGCACCAATCATTTGCCGCATATAGGTCTCTGCATCCATGGCTTCGCCGTCACTGGATGCTGCTGTATCAAATCCCGCAGGAAGTACGAAAAAATCTTCTGATCTCTCTTTCAATTTCTTTTGGTATTTGAGATATATATCCGCATATCCTGGTGGATCGATTTTGTATCCCCATTCTTTTGCATGATTAGGCTCATTGAAAAGGACAACATATCTATTTTTTGTCGGCCACAACAGTGTATCAAGAAAATCTACCCACCGATCGATGTCCGTATCATCCGGTATGACCCAACTATCGCCTTTGACGTGTGTGCCGATGCGGATGATTGGGATTAACTCAAGTCGGCGCATCGTGTCCATGATGCTTTGCCATTTATCAATATTTTTGTCGTCATCTTGGATTACAAGTGTGACGTACCCCCACGAGCCACCAGAGCTATTGAGGAGTCGGGCTGCGTCAGGAAGGTCATTTGGGTCTGCGACATGGATACCAAATTTGTTATTTGGAACGGATCTCGGATCAGTAATGGCATGAACGGTGGTTGCACGGAAAAAAGATAATAGAATAAGGAAAATGATGGAAAGAAGTTTTTTCATGAGCAGTAAACATCATTCCCGCGTAGGCGGGAATCCATCATAATGTTCAATGGATCCCCGATCAGGTCGGGGATGACAGAATCAAATAATACTGTAGGTCGCCGTGCAGGTTTTCCGGACTACTCTATGCGCGCCCGGCAGGAATCGGACCTGCAACCTTTTTCTTAGAAGGAAACTGCTCTATCCATTGAGCTACGGGCGCCTGTGTGCATTATAAAGCAGATAGCGCATTATCGGAAGTGTTGCCCCTGTTTTATTCGCTTACTCGTTATGGGAATTATTTTGATTCGTATCATGTGGATTCCATGCGATCTCCCAGAGGTATCCATCAGGATCGGAAAAATAGCCTGAATACCCTCCCCACTCGCGATCATGTGGTGGATCTGTGACGACGGCTCCTAACGCGCGTGCCTCGGTCATAATCGTATCGACGTCTGATTTTGAACTGACATTGTGTGCGAGCGTAATACCAGAACATCCGCTTCCCATACTCGTCACCTTTGCATCCTGGGCTAGTAGTTCTTTTGGGTAGAGCGCAAGTTTGATGCCTACTAGCTGGAAAAAGCTGATCTGGTCACTACTGGACTCAAGAGGAAAGCCAAGTGCTGTATAAAAATGAGTTGATTGCACGAGATCAGAAACTCCGAGCGTGATGATAGAAATATATGGTTTCATTTATTTTGAATCGGGATCTGAATTTGAATCCGCGGGTTTTTTACCTGGGAAGAGTCTATGAAAAATAGCTTCCTTATGCCGTTGGTAATACATATACCCAACTATGGAAGCCACAAGTAAGATGATCACCCCGTATCCAACAATTTCAAAATCTTCAATTCGCACGATGATTGCTTCTACTGCATTTGCCCCGTTGTACCCGATAGCTAGATACAAAATATTGCGGATACATGTCCCGATAAATGTAGAGGTGATGTACGTGCGGAGATTTACCTTTATGAGTCCACAGATAATCGATATGGGTGCAGTCGGAATGATGGGAACGGCTCGTAGCAGGATAAGAACTATATCGTCCTGCCATCCTTTATTGAGGTGTGCACCAATACTTTCAACTTTTTTGTGAGATACCCCTAAAAATTTACCAAATTTGGTAAGTACGATATCCTCGCCTTTGTCCGCTAGTGCGTACATGATGTAACTTGCAATTGTCTTTCCTATCGCCGCCGTTGTCGCGATAAAGATAAGCTGTATCCATCCATATTTCTCGGAGACTGCCAACGTCCCTGCTAGTGTCATGATTAATGGCGAGGGTATGGGGGCAATAATTTCCTCTATAAAGGATCCCAGGAAGGTAAACCACGGTAGCGGTATCACATCAGAAATGCGCATGAGAAATTGAATAACGGTGTGGGTAAGTTCCGTAAACATGGCGTAATTTTATCAGTTTAGCGGTGTCTCAAAAAAGCTCCCAAAGTCGTTTAATGACTTTCTCCCAGTTTCATTATACATAGGCTTCCGGACCACCAGTGGTACGTGTTGTTATATGAAATTAAGAATGTACCATATGAGAACTGACGAGCTGACCACCAGAAAAAGTCCAACGCGCTTTTGTTCTGTAGTTCTTACTGGAGGATATTCCTCTTGGTTTTTCGCGTAGTTGTGCACAGACGTGTGTGTAATCAGATCAAAGGCAAATAGCGCCCATCCAAGGCCAATAAACTGCGCAATTCCGAAAATAAATGCACCAACAGATAGAAAAAGAAGAAAAAGATATAAAAGATCCATAGAGCCGTGATCCGTCTATGAATGTACACCCAAGGTATGAGCGGTAGACGGGATTTGGACCCGTGACCCTCAGTTTGGAAAACTGATGCTCTACCGCTGAGCTACTACCGCGGTATGAAACGATGCTGTTTATTATAGCGTACCTGTGGTTTCTATCAAGAGGAGTATTTTGTTGGTCTTCTATTTATATAAATCCCAAAAATATTTTGGTACCATAGTACGTATGAAATCTGGTATGAAACCATATGCAACGGTAGATGAGTATCTAGCGAATTTTCCTCATGATACACAAGTAGTATTGGAGAACGTACGAAAAGTCATCCGCGCGACAGCACCAGATGCACGAGAAACGATCTCATATGGCATTCCGACATTTGACCTACACGGAAAACACCTTGTGCATTTTGCAGGGAATCTCCATCATATCGGCTTTTACCCTACACCAGAGTCAATCTCGGTGTTTGCAAAAGAACTTTCTGACTACGCGTGTACCAAAGGTGCGATCCAGTTTCCTCTCGGCAGAGCTATCCCCATGGATCTCATCAGAAAGATTGTCGAGCATCGCGTAGAAGTGCTTACAAACGGTGAAGGGATCAAAGCTTAAAGCGAACGGTCTGTCCAATCTGGATACCATATTTTTTCACCGATCCAGCTGGAACTTCTAGGACCAAATTCGCCGATACTTTTGGTTTTACGACGGTCGAGAGTAAGTTAGTGGCATTGGGAGCTACATTTTCTGTGATATCGACGATAGTACGAGTATCGATCCATATAAAATCAATCGGAAAATTCATATCCTTCATCCAAAACTGATGCTCGGAGGTATTTGGCATGATAAATAAAAGCCCAGTTTTATCTCTCAGTGAAGGTCTGCCAGAAAGTCCAATTTCGCGTGCTTCAGGTGTTACTGCCAGTTCGATGTGAAACTCTGTACCATTTATACTGATTTTTGGTTGCATACGAAGGTATGAGATGTAGAGCAATATGAGGATACCCGAGAGGCCCATGACCCATCCCCACAGCGGCATATGTTTGATAGTGTGCATACCTATAGTATATATCCTCATACGAGGTTTTACGATTCTCGGGATTCTAAGTACGTGAGAAACGATCTGAGGATCTGTTTTCGTGTTTCGTCCCATGAAAGCATGTCGATGGACTGTCGTGCCTTCTCGGAAAGCAAGTGTTTTTCTTTGGTAATAGTTTTTGACAGGCTGATATCATTCATCATACCCACGATGAGCGCAGTCTCGTCCGGTGTACGTTCGGGTTTGGCAAATATACGGCGAATGTGGTCTTTTTTTGTGTCACCAACTGACTCATAGAGTTTGGAGATAAGCAGGGTCTTTTTGCCTTCGCGGATATCTGAGCCGATTGGTTTGCCGGTGACATCTGGGTTTCCCCATATGCTGAGCTCATCATCGCGAAGTTGAAACAGCTCTCCTGCGTGCATACTGAAATCCCAAAGATGCTCGATATCGTGAGCGTCACCTCCCGCGAGCGTATGTCCAGCTACAAGTGGAAGTCCAATGGTGTATCTGCCGGTTTTATATCGGTATACGCTTCTAATTTTCTGTATGTCTGGTATGTCTGGAGATGCTGCTAGATAGACATCATCCATTTGGGCTATGGCGACTTTCTGATATTCGTCTGATAGAAGCTTTAGGATGTCGACTCGTCCTCCTGCGGCGGCCATAGAGAATCCTGAAAAAAATCCCATATCCCCGATGCAGTATGTCAGACTCTCTGCAGTTCGGTTTGGATCATGTACCTTTTTGGCGATGAAAGACTCTCGAAGTTTTGCATGTGTCGATGGACGTCCCCTCCGCATATCATCTTGATCCATGACATCATCATGCATGAGGATTGCCGTCTGAAATAGTTCGATACCTACGCTGATTGAACGTGTAGGACCGATTATCGCTGAATCATTTGCCCCAAGGGATACGAGAAGCGCGCGGAGAAGCTTTCCTTTGGTTGCCCCGTCTATCAGTTCTTCTACTGCCATATCAGACCATGCGTTTATGCCTGATATGATCGATGCTACTTCTGATCGTGATTCGTCGATAGCACGAATGATTCGTGGTCGTACAGTGGTTGCGTAGTCAAAAAACGTACTCATAGGTTACTTTCGTGGAATTATATGTCTATCTGGACCTTTTTTTATTATACACGGGGTGCATTGGTATCTGCCCATAGAAAAAAGTCGACTCCCACTGCGTTAGCAGCAACCTGATCCGAGCGTGGAGAGTCGCCAATGATGAGCATGTCGCCCTGCGTGATGGTGGGATACCGCTTGGCTATCATCTCAAAGCCTTCTGGATGCGGTTTGGCAAATGAAACCTGATCATACGATGCGATTACACCAACGTGCTCGGCAATTCCATTTTTTTGTACATAATAGCTGATTGTATCCTGGTGATTATTTGACCAGATAGCGTGATCATACGTCTGATGGGTATCGGAGATGAAATCCAAAAGGAGCTGTTCTGGTGTCCCGCTGCTCATACATTGTCGTTCTTTTTCAAAAAGGATAGCTTTCACTGTCTTTGCGGCGTCGGACCCGTATCTCCGTACGATTGCATCGATCTCGGGATATGGAAAAAGACGGTCAAAAAATGCCTGCTTATTGTCGATGATACGTTCATCAATTGCGCATATCCTTTGGTACACCCGATCAAAAAAGATCTCTACGGGTTCACCTCCGAACCAGTCAAGATCCACGAGTGTTTTATCAAAGTCCCATATGAGAAGCTTTTTATGACTCTGCCTAAGCAGTGATTGAAGATCAGATACACGCGACTGTGTCCATTTTTTCATGTGTTGGGAAGTAGCGAAACATCTTAAATTACTAAACCACTTACTGTTCGATGCTTCTACACTCGCATTATACCTCTACAGGCTCGATTTGGGATCCATCAATGAATGAGATGACGAGCAGCATTATCTGGGGGATAGAATTGTAAAAAGCATTAGCATCGATACATGCTGCACCTATCAAGGTATTGTCAGCATAGATATTATTTTACTTCAAAACGAGAAGCAATTGAATCGCCCCATTCCTTTAGGGATATGGTGTCACCTATCGCGTAATCTTGTACGACGATAGTTCCTTTTTGGGTATCTACGGTGAACGTATCGATTCGACTCACGTGTTCATCTGTCGGAAACCGTTCTCAAAGAGAAATATATATAACTGATTGCTCTTCACTGTCCTTGGTGTAGAATGTTGCATTTCCATTTGCAGCGACTGCTGTCCTTATTTTTTGAATTTGTGGAAGTTTCTCAATCAAAGCGACTGCTTTATCGAAGTTTGTTGAGGATTCAGTCTACGGTTTTTTTGTGAGTTTCGTCACTTCAAAATATCTAGACTCTGCGTATCCCCACCTCATGGTACCCTCAAGTTCGACAGTGTTACCCATCGTCTTTTCAATTTGAGACCAAATCTCGTTTGTGCTCGGGATTATATCTATGGTTGATACGGTTTGCGATAGACCACTAGCATTTTCCGTATCAACGTATGGCTCTTTTAGGCTCAGTTGATAATCATATCCGATGTCTGGAGCAGGTCTGTTCCCGTGTATAATAGTTCCTTCGAAGGTCTCCATTTTCTCATTTGGTGCAGGTGATATCATAGTGTCTTCGTATGGATGACATACAGATGGATCAAGTTTGGTCATCGATTGAACGTCAAAAGCGATACGAGCATAGGTATATGGAATGTCATCATGACCTCCAAAATCGCGATTTCTCCACTCTTCCGGTATCGTCCCTTTCACCTCTATACATGAGCCAACTAAAGATGGTGATATGTCGGTTGACCGAAGAAAATATCCCACGATATCCTTTGTATTTGGTGAGGTCGATGGTGGCTGCATATCTGTAACTTGGTAAGATACTCCCGGTAATTTGAGCATTTCCTTTTCTTCCGTGGATAGCCCACTTGAACGAAGTACACCAATAACAGATTGTTGACCAGGCAGTTGTGACGGCTTTTTTTGCGATTGCTGGCTTGTTAAATAGCCAATGCCCACGCCTATGAAGAGAAGCCCAAATAATGCGATAACCAACAGTATCTTATTAGACATACGTCTTTTCAGCATACCTACGAAAAAACACTTGTCGGGATGGGGAGGTCGCCTGTCCGCCCCTTGGCGGAAACTCCCGACCTTTCGGTCCCAAACCGAACGCTCTACCAACTGTCAGCCAAAGGCTTATCGGCCGTTGGCCGAAGCTACCTGTTTATTATGCGCTTGTCGGGATGGGGAGGCTCGAACTCCCGACCTTTCGGTCCCAAACCGAACGCTCTACCAACTGAGCTACATCCCGTTTTCAGCCAAAGGCTGTATTTCCTTAGGTCTAATGCCATTTGTTTGTAAATGGTCAACTATAACCTTCTTAATTTCTTTTCCAAAACCTGTCTTATAAAATAATTCGCGTTTTCTCGCATCTGTCACACATTCGTATTGCTCATAATACACTAACACAAACGGTTTATTCAAAGTTGACCAATTATTTGATCCACTATTGTGCTGTGTAACCCTTACGAAAGGGTTGAGATGTGTGAAACCCACATATATTTTCCTATTTCTACTGCTCTGCATGAAATATACGAAAAACATACCTGTCAGCCAAAGGCTGATCGGCCCTTGGCCGAAGCTACATCCCGATGGTTAAACTCTAAATCCTAAACTCTAAATTAGAAACGTATAACGTATTATACGACGTCTACAGCGTGTACGGAAGATAGGTACCTGTGGTCGGCAGACCGTAGCATATCCACA
>CAZQGM010000056.1:0-7658 GCA_964592885.1 uncultured Gammaproteobacteria bacterium | reverse complement strand
TATATATTCCATCAAGCGTTTCGATATGAACTGCGGCAGCGTCTGAGATAGTGAGACGTAGCACACTCATATCCTTCCCTTCTCTTGCCCCGGCATCGAGATAGTGAGCGATACTCATATACTCGTCCGTCGATTTTTGGAGCGCGCGAGCACCTAGTAAGTACTGTTTGTATTCGATAAGGGTCTTTGCTTCAACGAGGTATTTGTCCGAACGCGATAGATGATATTTCACCTGAGCGATATTCCCAAACGACCAGTATTTTTTTGCTATATCAACAAGTTCCATGACTTTATACAGTTTATTTCCCGGCATGTATGAAGGATATGGAAGCATGTATTCTGCACGGACATCGTGCACAGCAAAGGATAAAAGGTATAAAAAAATACAACACACCAAAAATGATGATATACACTTTCTCATATAGTCCACTGTTTCACCGTAGCCTCGGAATTTCTTATGCCTTACACCTTATACCTTATGCCTGATGCTTGATACCTTTCGCATATTTCCCGTACGCGATAGGAAAATGGAGTGCGGAATACAATGCAAATTCAAATCCTTGAAGTCCATCGAGAATCCCCTTGTGCCGGATATACAAGGAAAAAAAAGTATAGATAGGTTTAATGAATAGATACGAAATAAAAGTGGCAACACTAGCGAAAATGTTGTTTCCTGTTTCTTGTTTCATGTGCATTGAAATCATGTTTGCAGTTAGCGTCGTATACGTATCGGCTTTTTTCCAGTAATCAGCACGTGTCCGATATGAATAATGAAGCATCGGTTCAGTCACGTGGCCGATGTTTCCTTCTATTTCGATCTGTTCATGTACACTCTGACAAGGAAATTTTGCGTACCCGTTTTTCACTAGCCGAATTACTTCATCAGGATATGTCCCACCCTTTGTCATAAATCGTCCCCAGAAATAATTTTTTCTGGCAATATAATATCCATGGACAGCTGACTCTTCCTGCTTCTTGTTTCCTGTTTCCTGTTCATTTTGTTCTTTGCTATTTGCTATTTGTCCAGTTACCTGGAGAATCTCTTTTTTGAGTGCGGGCGTCACCACTTCATCTGCATCAAGCTGCAGTATCCATGTGCCTGTAGATGCCTCGAGTGCCTTCTGTTTATTTATATGGAACATCGGGGGGTTGTCAGTTTGGATGATTTTGGCTCCGTATTTTTTTGAAATTTCGATGGTTTTATCGGTAGAGCCCCCATCCACGATTATGAGCTCATTCCCCAGGTCTTTGACCGATGACAAACACGCTTCCAGATTTTTCTCTTCATTATATACAGCAAGTGCTATGGTGAGACGTACGTTATTTTCCATATGTATACTTTGTATAGGAATATACGATACCTGCGATTGCCAGGAGAAGTACCAGTACCAAAAGTGAAGCGATGCTTATGATATTTGATACTCTCCTAAATTTCGTTTCAGTAAACCGTATCGACACCTCATGAGTGCCTGGCGGAACCATAAAAGTCATGAGTCCCCGGTATTCGGGATTCTGATATTCGACTCCGACTAGGGATCCATCAACGTAGACATTCCATCCTGGAAAATACAGTGTATTTTCGACGACTTGCCCACCCTTTTCGCTTTTTACACTATACTCGTGTCTGATGGTATTTCGTGAGACCTCTGTAATCTCGATTTTCCCATCAACGACCTCCATGGGGGCCGTAGCCCTATGCTCCATGAAACGAACCGACCAGATCGGAGCGCTTTCGCCCGTATCAGTCGTCGAATCGTATATCCCGGTAAAAAAGGTTTCTGGTTTTTGGCGGTATTCTTTGGGATGCCACATCATTGATGTGGACAATATGGTCAAAGAGCAAATAGCAAAAACCAAGGACCATTCTATATATGACAAAGAGGCACGCAGAATATGTAGATATGGCGCAATTATTGTATAACGACTCTTCTTAGATATTTGTTCTTTGTTATTTGTCCAGTCCATTTTCCTTATAGCATCAGCTAGATATCCAATCAGCCAATCGATACCAAGCGCAGCGAGGATTGCCCCGGTAAATGTCGTCACAGTGAGTATTCGCCAGGGAAACTGGAATTTTTGGATAAGCGTGATATGTTGCCAAATATATGCTGAACTCGATGTCATGAGAAATACACTCATAATCGTTAGAGTCAGTAGACTCACCAGAAGCACTACTGATTTCCTTTCGACACGTGTGAAGAAGGCAGATCCAAACGCCAAAAGCATCCCCAAAAGCGGTACGGCACCGAGCGATTTGGTAAATTCCGTTCCCTGTCCGTAATTCCAGGGCGAGTATATAAACCATAGAAATGGTACAAATCGTCCCTCAAACGATCCTGCTGTCACGATATCTCGAAGCGTATATTTCCCTTCAATAAGTGCTGGAGCCCAGAAAAAAGCTGACAATCCGAATCCAAACGAAATGCACAAGAAACAGGAAACAAGAAACCGCGTCGAACGCGGCTGATGCATGAAACTATTATGCGCTTCAAAAAAGTAGAGATATACGACATACAGGATAATGATTGGTAGAAACATGAGCGATATTGCGTTATGAGCAAGGATGAGCGCTGCAAGTGAGAAGGTAGCGGCTATGGCATACGGTATACGGTATACGGTATCAAGTTTAGTTTCACCATTTCCGTATGACCTAGCCACCTTCAAGAGAAAATAGAGAATGAGTGGCGGGAACATAAATGCCGCATGCTCGCCTATCGCGCCTCGTACATACAGGTCGACAAATCGATACGGCGTAAACCCATAGATGATGGCGGCGATGACCCCTACGCGTTTACCCCATGATTCACTCGCAAACAGATACATCGTAACTATGCTCGCTATGTAAAAAAAGGCAAACACAAGCTTGGTCGAATCGACAAACGAAAATCCGAGTGAATGAAAAAACGATCCCACATATGACGGCAATGGATACAAAAACATGAGAATTGGGTGTCCATATCCCCAATTGAGGTTTGCCGCCCACCGTGGGACAAGGACGCCATCAGTTAGTGCCTGATAGAAATTTGCTATGCGAGCGATATGATCCTGTCCATCATGAGTCACAGGAAACCCCGGTGTCAGAAGAGAAAAAAGCGGAACCAATGCGATCATAATGAGTATGATGATCGGTAGGAGCTTATTTGAGAAACGTGTATTCATACGAAATGTATGCATTCTGTCTGATATATTTTTTGTCTCACATGTATATATGATCTATTACGGTTTTGAATTTCGTACGGCCATAACCACGTTATCACCCGGATCTCGTATTTCTGCGTCATGTGGCATCGATAGTTCTTCGGGCTTGGCGATATATGTGACTGGACCGTTATGGGCATAGCGAGAAATATCTGCCAAAAAGACATATCCATCAATACTCTTTGTCTCCGATCCTCCACTTTTTTGGTACGTTGCTGGATCATATGCAGTATAGAATAAAACGAAAATGTACGGCTGTTCGAGTTTTTCAGACATCACAATTGTGGATCCTTCCTGTCTCTTTTTTTCGGCAATTTCGACTACTTGCCTATACCCATACTGCCACTCTCTCGCAAATTCGAGATTCAGCGCAACATAATACATCGTCAAATAATAGGAAATGTTTATGATATATCCAATGCACAGGAAACATGAAACAAGAGACAAGAGAATCTTGGCTCGCCAGTCGGAAGAAGTACTGTTAAGAATGAACGAACCGACATTAAGTATTCCAGCAATTCCGAGTGAAACAATCATGACAAGCATCGGGAGCATGACATATGCACGTACAGCATGGGGCGTCTCAAATGTCATAGTCGCAGCAACGGGTGCCAAAAGTATCCACGATACGATGAGCGTTTTCCCCCGTCCGGATATACGAGAAAGGACTACCAGTCCTACAATCAAAAGTGGCAGTTCTACGAGATACAGAAGCCCCATATCGGGTGCATGATGTCGTTGATGATCCCCAGTAATAAATAGCCATGTCGGCGAAAAATGCCGTAGATATCCATTTCCAATTGCCTCAGCCCATACGATCCGACGGTTATTCACGAATTGTCCTATGACGTTCCCAGAGGCGCTATCTTCTTTGAGGTACGATACCGATCGGTTGAGAATCTCTGTTTGCTTGCCAAATACGCTTGTGCCCGAAAATCTCGACAAAGATGTACTATCAAATGTCATGAGTACAAGAGGTATGAGACACACACCGGTTAGAAGTGCCGATGCTCGGACCCAGGGAGTGATCGAAACGCTCGGGTCACCCTCATCATATGGCTCTTTCCCCAAGAGTTTTTTCCAAAAAAGTACAAGTAGCGTAGCTCCCAGCATCGGCACAAAGACACGTGGCGTGTGGTATGTGTACATCGATACGGAAAAAAATAGTACAGATAGAAGTAGCCAAATCGGTTTCCGTAATCCGTATAGAAATGCCCACGCTCCCAAAATCACGAATGTGAGTGCAACATTTGATTCAAATCCTACGCGCGAAAATTGGATATGCCATGGAGAGATGGCCATGACAAGCGCCGCGATGAGTGGGAAACTCTGTGCACCGGGCACAGAGCACATGAAACATGAAACATTTCTCCCCTGTTTCCTGCTTTGCCTAGCCGTAGCTTCTAGTAAAGGCTGGTTTCCTGTTTCTTGTATATACAGCACATCCGTTTCCTGTTTCTTGTTTCTTGTTTCCTCTATAATCAATCGTAGTATCTCCCCTGCAAGCAAATACATCCCCAGTACTGCGAGAATTCCTGCTATCGCGGAGGGTATTCGAACAGCAAATGTATTCAGACCAAACACAGCAACTGACGGAACAGTGAGATAGACGTATACGGGTGGTTTGTAGTCACCAAATGACCGAAATGTCATCGGTAAAAATTCCCCGTATTCATCGCGCCCAGTCTTCAGAAGTGAATATGCATTATACCCAATCGCTGCTTCATCCCAGTCAGGACTTGCCGGCACGGCCCCGAGCTGGTACAGCCGGAGTCCCGTGGCAACGAAAAGCAGTATAGTTAGTATCAGTATTTTTTTCATATTATTTACGATATATACCGAGTATTGGAGCGCCATTTGGTAGATATATTGTCTCAATTGGGGTCATGTTTTGTGCTTGTGATGGCGGCAAGACGACTAGACTTCCTTTGGGCAACTCGCCTGGCACATCCCCAAACGTATATCTCCCAAATCCAGTCACATGATAAAATCCTGCGTCATCGAAATATGATTTTTTTTCACTTCGAAATGTGACTGGATCATACTGCGTATAAAAAAGTGTATACATGTATGCGCGTCCAATTTTTTCGGAAATGAATATTGATTCTATTCCTGTATCAAAATCTGGGATAGCTGCAAGCGCTTGCTTACCACCGTATTGCCATTCACCTGCATATTCTCTTGCATAATGTACATGGTAGTTATATACATACTTCACAACACTTACGACGTATGCACTTCCAATACATAGCATACTGAACCCGAAAAGATATAATCCAGCTCCCCGTATGAACGCGGATTTAGCGCGTATTGTATGAGTCCATGCACTGATGGTGCGAAAAAACGTATATATCCCGAATGCTGAAAAAAGCTCCCATACTGGAAGTGAATTTATGGTACGAAGCGCGTGTGGCGTCTCACGAGCTACCGATGCTGGGATGAGACTCACAATCAGCCAATATACAAGAAGCAGTCCAACTGACCTGGGACCTGATAGAAGCACAATTATGCCCATCAACACAAATGGTGCTTCAATCATATACAGCTGACCGACGCTTCTGGTTGAAAATTTCGGGTTGCCATCACCATACGTAAAAAGATACGACGGATCCAAATGGTCAAAAAAGTGTTTAACGAAACTCGTCGTGTACCCTATTCTACGATTAGAAAAAAGTCGTGTAACTGGATTGGTACTTGCTGCTACTCTAGCGTTTGATGTGATGACGACACTTTGATCTGTAAAAATGTTTACCTCAGCAAATCGGAGTCTTGCTTCTTTTGATAGAAGGTGCGGTGCTATCGGAATGAGAAGTACGAGCCCGATGACACACGCGATGAGGCCTGGGATGATATGCTTCTTGTATTCATTCCATCCAAAAACAAGTAATCCAATAGCCAAAAGTGGTGCTACATATCGAGTACTGTTAAACGTATATACGGATAACACAAACGGTATAGGTGCGGTATACATACATCGTGGATCATGTCTCGCCCGGAGAGCAAGATATACGCCTGCCAGAAGAAGTGTCAACCCGATATTTGCCTCCCATCCTGCACGAGAGAGATTGACATGCCATGGAGAGAGGGCAAAAAGTAGCGATGTGAGTAATGGGATGTATTGATTGCCAGGCACAGTACACATGAAACATGAAACATTCTCGCCCTGTTTCCCTGCCTTGCCGGCAGGCAGGTTGTTTCTTGCATTAGCCGCGTTTGACGCGGTTTCCTGTGTATTCCCTTTAAGTAGCTCTTTTGTCACAAAGTACATAAGAGCGACGGCGATGATGCCGGCCAACGCGGATGGAAATCTCACACCAAATTCATTCAAACCGAATATCCAGATGCTTGGAACAGTGAAGTACACTGCCAGTGGTGGTTTGTAGTCCCCATATGAGACGAAGGTATCAAGGGGCAGAAATTTTCCATGCTCATCATGTCCAGTTTTGAGTATGCTATATGCGTTATATCCGATACCAACTTCATCCCATGAAAGTGATGGTGGATTATCTGCAATATTGGCAATACGCAAGATCGACGCAATGCCAAGTATCACGCAAAAAAGTAATGGGATGAGCATTCTCAAATGACGAGTATTCATGAGTGTATACCTATTATCCTTCATTTATTTGTCGGATTCCATTGGCTCTTGGGGTTGAGCAGAAACACTCGCATCTTCAGTAATTGGAAGCGTATATATATTGATTAATGCGACATTGGAAACTATGTATCTATGTATGGGTAATTGTGTTTCAACTACTTTTTTCACATCAGGAGCCCGATTGAAAAAACCACGTCTCATAAGGACAACTAGATATTTGCACGCACCTTTACCGGCCTCAAATACGACGCCAGGTTCGATATATCCCATGGCTTGATAATAATAAAATGGCGATGTCACTGGATAGACGCACATCATGTGCTGTTTATTTGCATTCATCCACGGGAGTATTTTGAAATACGCGTTTCCCCAATATTCTGTCTCAAAACCCATTTTCGTTGCGCCGTTTAACCCTCCGACTAGTTCATTGTAATACGACGATTCAAACGGATGATTGTGTATGACCGATATATACATCGTGCATACAGCAATCACCGAGAGAACAAGCATTTTGATTATTTTCACCCTATACGTGTGTTGTACGGATGTGATGATATGAGATATCCCGTATATAGCTACGAGATACGTGAACGGATACACAAAAAGAAACAGTCTCACGCCATCATATTTGGGTACACCTGGCACCATGAATAATACGATTCCAAATATCGCATTAAACCACGCCCATCTCGCAATTTCAGACGATGTTTTCCACATCCGAACCGACCCATAGAGAAAAAGCGCCACTATATATGTAGGCGTTGAGACGAGATATGTCAGTGGTGCATAGAACCACGGCGCGAGAGGGTAAATCTGTCCCAATATATATACAGGCACCCCGGTATACCGGCGCTGCACAGCT
>CAZQGM010000055.1:0-7865 GCA_964592885.1 uncultured Gammaproteobacteria bacterium | reverse complement strand
CCCCAGTGTCGTCTGCTCCCGAACTACTGAAAGCAGGAGCGCCCACGGCGTAGAAAGGTCTATGCGTCCAACATCAGATGTATTTTTCTCTCCTACGGAACCCAGGAATTCTTTTTCTATCTCTCCCAAAAGTTCATCTATATGCACTTGTACTATTGCTTTTTCTTTTTCTGCAATAGCGAGGAGCTTTTGGTATATTTCAACATATTTCCGGTATTTTTCATCTATCTGTTGCAAATCCCCTATCTTTTTCACATCCACACCGTTTTTAAGAAACTCTTGGGAGAGGAGATCCGCGATGCGCTCTGCAGATACCGTGAGTATCCGATCTGAGTGGCTTTTGTCATCAAATGTTATGCTTGGATAGGAAAGTCTCGTATAGGTATCCCACGGCAACTGAAGTTCGGATCGTACTGGGTATTCAAGAAGCGTTTTTACGACGGCAGTTCTTTCCTCTGACTCTTCAAGAGGATTTTTCTTTATCCCTTCCATGAAGCTGACCAACGAGGCCGGATACACAGAGAGATACGCTGCAATTTCCCGATCGTCATACGCAAATCCAAAAGTCTGTTTCCACGCATCTCGAAGTACATATATTGTGTGTCCTTCAATCAGAAGATTCTCGCTGATCCGTTTTTCTAAATCTTGTTTCAGCTTTTGTGCTTTTGCGAGATATATCTGCGAGTAGGTGGTATGCATTCGCCCAAAGACATACGGAAGGATCGTTTCAGGTAATGCTTTAGACTGTTCGGAACTCGGCATTTCTCCATATTTCTGAAGTATGACCTCAAAATCTGGATCAGTTTCAAGAGATAATGCACGTACCACTTCAGCTAAACGTTTCCCTTCAAGAGCAAGATTGAGCGAGGCTGGATCAGCCACAGGTCTGCCAAAAAATGCGAATCCAATTTTATTTGCGTCTTCATTCGCACGAAGAGCTGTATATGAGTCACTGATGATTTTTGTGGTTGCCGTTCTATTGGAATAGTCATTATCAATACGGGTGAGTCGTTGAAAAATAGAGCTAACGCGTGTGTAGCGGGCAAGTTCTGTTTCCGGGTGTTCAGTAAATATCGCTATACCGTGTTTGTCGTATCGATCTAGAAAATACTTATATTGTTCTATGACTACGTCTGTGATTGCCGTATTTTTCGTTATTGGTTTTTTGAATACCTGTTCCGTCATGAATTTCATGAATACCACCTGATCTTCTTGCGATGCGATCCGCATTGCGATCGTTGCAGCCATTTCCTGAATTTTTGGAACTTGTTCGTTGTCCATAACGTATCCATCGTCAGTTGTGTACGTTTCTGGAAGATTCATCACAAGACTCTTAATACCTGGTTCGAGATTAGATATCCGAAGTGCATACCCGATTTGACGAGTAATACGAAGTTTTCCAGATGCGAGAAGGACATCTCCTATTCTCCCCATTCCCATAGCAACGCCTGATTGATTAAGTTCATCAAGAAACCTAATAGTTGCTTGGATCGTTCCGCGGGCTTCCTGTAAATTGAGGTAACCACCAATTACCCGCGCATCTTTTTCTGAAATAGTTTTGTGTTCAGCACTCGTTGATTCAAGGAGAAATTCAAGTCCAAGAGCAACAACGCGTTCGTGGGTGATAAGCCGATACTGCAAATATGGGTTGAGCTTTAAGACATCTGCCAAATCGTACCGGTGGTGACCATTCACGATATACAACTTGCCATCTACCGGATCTTGCCACGCATCTACGATGCCCGCCATAATCGGATCCCAATATGCACTTTTTATTCGCTGTGGAGCGATTTCCCCATGTTCGGACGGCTTAAACTGCATACCAGGGCGGATAGAAATATCTTTTTTCTGTACCACGTGGACATCCGACGGATGCATGACTTTTTTCGGATCCACTCCTCCAAGAAGCAATCGTAATCTCCGCTCTGTTTCGTCCAGACTTGCATACAACCCACGATTATTTGAAGCTTTTTTTGCATTTTCCTCTCGAACACGAATTGCGGCAACACTACCACCCAATCCCCGAACGACAAGGCTGAGATTTTTTGTATTTGTCGGAGATAGATATTCTTCAAGAGTGTAATCAGAAATTTCATCAAGTAAGTATTCGTCATAATCCACTTCACTTGGGATTCCCATCTCGAGATTTGAACTGGTGTTATAGTCGCTAAGCGTCCATGTCGTTGTTCGCTTGCTCTGAAGTAAAAGTTCAACATATGGATCATTGAGCTCGAGTGCCTTTGCAATAAGTTTTTTACGTTGTTCAATAACCTCAATCCTCTGCTTTAGAAATGCCTGATATCTCGCAATTTCCTTTTCTCGACGATTATCTAACGTAAGAAGGGTTAACTGGCCATCAGTGGTGCGTCCAAACTGAAGTGGATAGCCATACCTCGCATATCCAAGGATCGGGACGAGTGTATCCTGCTCAGCAATAAACCGTTCGGTTGTATCTGTTGGTGTTAGAGCATCGAGTACTTCGTACGTAAAATTCACTGCAGATTTATACCCTTCAGCTGGCACTCCTTCTATAGTTCCGTAGGCAGAAACCACAGGTAAGTACTGACGAATTGCCTCAAACTCTGATCGTAACTTCAATCGCTCTAGTTCAAAACGATTTGGCCAACCGCTTTCGTGGGTATAGTTTCGCTTAGCGTAGAGAACGATTCGTTTGTCCGTTTTTACCCCTTCTTTGTCGTAAACCGGAAAGGTGATCTGATTTGTCATCGCGTCAAACTTCACCTCATCCTTTGGAATTTCAATTTTTTTCTCTCCATAGGTAATCGTAGCTTGAACCTTCATCCAACTCTCCCACCATCCTCGTGGATCACTGCCACTAAAGGCTAAGGCTATGATCCCATCAAATGTTGGTCCATCGGTCGTTTCCGCTTTCATCTGGTCCATCAAAGTATTCCGCTCATCATCAATGGGCCCATGAGCTTTGATGCTCGCATCAAGTAGTTCGTGGAGATACCGTTCATCACTCGCGAGTTTTAGATTGGTCCACGAAGACGTATCTAAGTACGCATCATCCCCTGTTCCAATAACCTCGGCATCTGGGGGAGGAACGTATGTCGTATGTGGATACGAACCATGAAGCGCATCAATTGCGGTTCGCAATCGATCAGCGTATTGTCCAAACACGACAACGCCCGCATTTGTTAATTGATACTGTTCTCGCTCACTGATCATGTAGGTCATGTCATAAGACAGAGTCTTGTACGCATCACGCCGTTTGAGAAGCGAGGGCATTGCATCAATGATGGCTGGAAGTTTTGTCCGAAGAAATTCCTCACTATCAGCTACGGTATAGCTACGTATTTCCTCATCCGATGGAAGTCCTGGGACATCAAGCGTCGTGCGTAGATCTTCAACGAACCGCATAATCTGGCGTTGAATTATGTATGTAGAATCCCCGCTCTCTGAATCGAAAAGTGCTGTTGATTCTATGAGCCCTAGAGCGGCAAGAGCACTATCAACCTCAGGTTGATCGGCGGCAAGCAGCAATCCCGCAGGTGGCACAACGCCGCTTGCTGCCGCTTCTTCCAGTTTTGTTTTTGCCAATTCTTCAATCGGACCGATTGGTTTACTATCGTCCCCATTCCCTTCCGCTCTACTCTGCTCAGATCCACCTGATGGAGGGATAGGCGCTGGACCTGTACCCTTACTTGGTCGCCGTGCGATCACCCATTCGGCGAAGGGGGTGAGGAAGGCGCGAAGGGCTGGTGTATCAGAAGACAGACGACTGAGAATCGAAGATAGATAAGTGCGGTCGGTAGAGAGGATAGTGGTGAGCGTTTCTCGAAGATCGAAATCATTGAGAAGATCATTAGTACTTAAATTTTGCTTGCCCTGAGCATGTCGAAGGGTCATTCGTAATTTGTAATTCGTAATTACTCCACCCTCCCCATCCCCTTTTTCCAGTGCCTTGAGCGCTGTATCTACATCGTAAACTATGCCTACCGCGTTCATTTCTCCCTGCTGTAGTGCCGTCGTAACAGCGACGGCATATGCCTGCATCCGAATGGTAAAAAGCTCAATTCCCTGTGTCGTTGACTCATATTGCGCGGTAAGCGTTTGAACAACTTCCTGACTCGTTAGCGCAGTGATCGCTCTTTGTACCGTCTCATTTTTTAGAAGTTCTTCTGTCATCCGCCTTCCGTCATCCGTCATCTGTTTTCTGACTTCTGCAATCTGCCCCACCGCATCTCCTGCCGCAATCGCGGGTACCACTCCTGCTGATGCGCGAATGATGGCGTCGACCGTCGGCTTAATCACATAGGAAGGAAGGAAGGAAAGCAATGCTTCAAGAACGGCCCGAATAGACTGGCCATTTACTACATCCTGTGAGATGATAAATCCATCCTGTGTATCTTCTATGAGGTAGCGGACAGAACCAATGGTCACCATAGTGAGTGTCCCAAGTGGCAGTTTGTCGAGGATTTGAGGCGTCAAAGCATCAGATTGTCTGACACCGTCGGTTTCCCAAATGATTACATCGTTTCTAAAATATTTCAGTACATCCTCTGAAGATTCGATTATCGTTGGAGAATCAAAAACCCGTTCCACTCCAGACGAGTCCGTATACCGTTCGCTATCAAATCCAAATTGACTGCGAGTTTCAACTATCAATTGTCGATAGGCTGGATAATTTTCAGATATTTGCACCCATAAACCATCAACAGAATTTTTAAATCGTCCGTGTAAACGGTTCATTCCCGATCGATCACCCGCAACATTTACCCCACGTGTTTGCTCATACAACCGGAAGATATTCTCGAGATTTCCTGAGAGCGCTGCATTGCGCACAAGCTCCCACCCTTCTTCTTTCGACACATCAAACCATCCCTTCTCTGATGCCGCATGCAGCATCACAACGATATCTGACGCGGCAAACCAGTATGCAGAAGCTCTTGCCGCACGAACTGACGTACCGGTTTTTCTGGCGATCAAATACTGAAGCGCAGTGACGAGAATCTCCTGATACATCACCTTTCCGTTATACGCAGTATTCGTTTGTGAAAGTTGATCAAACATCAGGCTGTGGAGCTTTTCATGCAGTGCGATCGAAGCTCTATCTTCGTCGGATCGATCTCCACCAATATCGATTGTTCCACCACCAGCTCCAAGCCGATCACCCGTTCCATCAGCCGTATAGATGACGATATCATTGAGCGGATCATCCATCCGATTTGGATCATACGTATATCCCGGACGGAATACCTGCCACTGACGGATAAATGCATCCCGCATCCCCTCAGGCATCGTCGTCCGGACCGCTTCTTTGGCGATGATAGCCAGAATCAGATCCCGTACAACGGTATTGGAATACGCTGTAGTCAAAAGATCAGGAGGGTTCTTACGTTGAAGAATGTACTGCATCGACGATGTGATCGCGCCACGTTCATGCGGATGGAGAAGATTGAGCTTCGTATTTTTCGCCACTGCATCGATCGCATTCCCGATCGTTTGATCCGGTTTGAGGATAGATACCACTCGTGTCACATATCGGGCGATCCGCCGTTGATCATCGAGTGATAGATCTGGATATTGCGCGATCTGCTCTACGATAAATGCTATCTCTGATTCAGATATCTCCCGCACCGTACTCATGCGTTTCTGTAGTGTGG
The DNA here is from genome assembly GCA_964592885.1 of uncultured Gammaproteobacteria bacterium. Taxonomy (GTDB): domain Bacteria; phylum Patescibacteriota; class Microgenomatia; order UBA10105; family UBA927; genus CAZERT01. Next base: position 2,235 of record CAZQGM010000055.1, on the reverse strand, counting down.
CATGTTCATTTCTGATCGTACCGATGATCGATTGTTCGTATGCACTGTTTATGTTCTGATCGAGCGCCAATGCTTCCCTCTGATGTTGCGCTATCTTCAGAATACGCCGTTGAATCTCACTATCGGTTTTCAATAAGTATTTCTGCTGATCGAGATACTGACTCATGACCTGTATCATGAGCTGTTTATAGGCATCATGAGACGAGGCGCGTACCGTGTATTTTGCCCCCACTCCCTCACCGGTACTATCGATCATCGATCGAAGCGAAAGAATTTGTTTGGATGTCGCGCCAAGCTTTCGAAGACGCGTGATCCCTCGTTTGTCGTAGGGAAATGCGTACTGAAGTATGAAATCTATCCGTGCAGGTGATGTGTCTGGATCACCCAACTCACGCGTCATCTGTGTCAGTTGTTGAGCAAACGTGGTCGAATCCAGTGTCTGAAATATTGTCTCTAGTTCTTGTGTATCTACTCTGCCCTTTTCATAGGTCATGATACTTTGATCGACGCCAAGATACATCGGGTATGCCGATCCGTCACTATCGGTATACATCGTACCGTTGAGTGTTTGGATGGCCGCCGCAATGGCTTCTGCATCAGCATGAGTAAAGCCAAACGCTTCAGGCAGATTGAGATAAAATTCAGAGCTTTTTGCAAATGTCAGGACGCGGAGAAGCTCGTTTTCGGATGTAAGTTTCTCTTTGATAGCTACTGGCATGACCGCGAGGACTTTGCGGAAGAGATACTGCTTAAATCTATTTCCTGCGGCGTACCCTTTTCCTGGCGTATCATTGAGGATTTTTTGGATTGCTGCCACATCGACTTTGACGACGTGTATTACACTTGGGTCTTTTGGCCTACTCGTCTGGAACTGCTCGATTATTGCCGAGATATTTGCTAAAAATGTCGATGATTCCCGATCTACTGACACAAATGACCCATCTTCAAGCAAAATAGGTAGAAGCACTGGATCATAGTAGAGTTCTTCAAATATCCCGATATATTCGCCTTGCGCATCCAAATTTAATGTCTGAAGCACATCATCATCAATCAGATCCTTGAGTGCTGGCTGGAGCTTCCGCAATATCACAAGTCGTTCTGAGATCGTTTTTTTCCGGAGAGTCGCAAATACGTCAGTGTTATGTATTGGATTATCCTGGCCAAAGTGAATCCCCGCTGGACGCATATAGATTTTGATTGGGTCTGGGTCTTCTGGTGATGCGATATACGGAAGATAGACCTCCGAGACGCCCGAGAGCATCGCATCTTTTAGTGTTTGTATATCTGCGTCTATCCGCGTTTGTGCAGTCTTTTTAGACGCTTCGGAATCGTAGAGAACTGAGATCATCCCCTCATCCCCCGCTGTATGGATAAGTGAAAACTGATAACCGGCGTTCTCTTTGGTAAGTCGGTCATTTATAGCTGTCACCTGCTCAAGGACAGTCTTAAACACCGCGTGAAGTCCATAATCTCCCATAAGATTTGATGGGTTTGTTTTGATCGCATTGAGTCCAGAGAGATATTCCATGTCCATAAAGAGCTTTGTTTCGTAGAGGGGGTTTCTCCGCTGAAACACATGCCATGCAGAGCCAAAAACTGGGAGTGGATCTTGGTAGTTGGCCTGGATAGTCTCAAGCACTGTCTTTTTCTCTTCGACTGTCAATACGGTTCCATCTGTACCAATAATTTCGACTGTATCAGCGACGGCTCCTATGAGTGGCTCGAGTTTTTTTCGGAGTATGCCATTGAGCATTTGTTTCGCGAGTCGATCAAGAAGGTGGGATTGTATGGGAAGAGTGTTTACCCCTCGAGCGGTTAACTCATTTTGGACAAGTGGTAAAATCGCATCGGATAATTCTGAGGTTTCAGGTATCAATCGATCCTGAGGAAGCGCACTATCTGGATTAGGGTCCGAGAGTGTTGTGGTATGAGTAAGTGCATCCAGTGTTTTCCTGGTGTCTGATATCACCGCTATCGCCTGCCCCACATTTTCAGCGTGCGTGAATATCGTCGCGACAAGCTCTGCATACAGACGTGCTTGCTCTAGGTACCCATTCGCGGAGCTTGCGGCAGTAATCACCTGCTCTTGAAGTGCTGCTAGATCCGATTTTGTCTGATTCATATCTGCGTTTCCGCTGACGATGGCATCGTAGAGGTATGCAGGGGGCAAGGTCCCAACAAATATCGATTCAAACAGTTGTCTAAACATCACTTTATCTGCGCTTTCTGGAAGAA
>CAZQGM010000054.1:0-7926 GCA_964592885.1 uncultured Gammaproteobacteria bacterium | reverse complement strand
TCAATATAAGCGTAATTGACAACGAATTTTGAGATGACTATATACTATTCTCATTATTCCCAAAACCAGAACCGCTGACTACTAACTCCTAGCTACTGGCTACTACCCACTGCTCACCTATTTAAATACGTAATGGTCAGCTGGAGCACCGTCGCAAATGATACCCAGAGAAGATATGGGATCTGTATATATGTGATCCACCGTGCGTACGGATATATCGCCTTCATGGCCCAGATGAGGGTACCTAGGGTAAATAGGATATCAAGTGCAGCCAGATAGTTATTCTTGAGTCCAAATTGAAACATGGTAAAAAGCGCGTTTCCTATGAGATTAAGGATAAATGGGAGCACAATGGCAAATGCGATCTTCCCTTGATAGAACATCACAAATACATTGCCAAACGATATGCCGATGAGTATATAGAGTACCGTCCACACCGGACCAAAAAGCCATGCAGGTGGCGCCCATGATGGTTTGATAAGTTTCGAAAACCACGAGTATGTATCCATATGAGCACAGTGTAGCAAGTATCCACCGAAAATACACACATATGGCTCCATCACACCCACGGGGTGTGATTTACGCTATCATATGAGTATGGCAATCACAGTCCCACTTCTTGAGACGCTCACAGAGAGTATCAATCGCTTTTTAAGCGAATACGCACTTCACGATCCAGCAGACAAAGCCACGGCTGAGTGGAGTGCCAAAGATGTGCTTTGCCATATCACCTACTGGCATGAGTATTACGCAAAAAATCTCGATGCGGAAGCACACGGAAAAAAGTTCATCTTCCCAGATCTCACGTACTACGAGCTTAACTGGCGTGGGGTTCTCATGCTTAGACCCTATGCGGATACCAAACTTATCGGCATGCTGACCAATGCAAACAAGCGTCTCGTAGAGACTATCATGAGTGGAAAAGTGACAGAGATGACCTACCGCCAAGGATCTAAACCATATCCGATCAATCAGTTTCTTGAAGTTATCACCGGACACATACACGGACACACCGATGAGATTCGGAAAAGCAAAAGAGATCCAAATGCAACCGAATAAAAGAATTGTCGTTCATCATCTATCTTTATATGATGGATATTGTCACTAACAAAACGGATAGTTCGTTTATATATACAGTTCTCTGTCATTCCCGCGTAGGCGGGAATCTAGACTCAATCATATATGGATCCCCGATCAGGTCGGGGATGACGAAAGAAGCATCCAGTTACTATTAAATCTATATGCCCGCCCATACACAATTCTTGTCGATTCGAACTGTAATGACGCTCATTATTGGTATCTGTGTCGTGGCCATTATTCTTCTTGGCATTGGATATACACTCGAACGTAATCGAGCATTACTTCTCGATCAGATGCTTGACCGGTCGCTTTTCCAGACATCATCATCCAATCGTAGATTGTCCGAAGTCGCGTCCACTCAGTCAGAGCTACTTGCTGCCAAATTATCGCTGACCGCTAGCCAGTCAGCACTACTGTCAAGTCACGCATCGCTTATGGCGAGTATTTCCTCGCTTCTGAGTGATGATCAGTATCAGAAAAACGATACACTCCAAAAAGAAATCACAGACATTCAAACTGCATATCTGTCAGTCTCGACGGCCTACGAGAAAATACTTGATTACCGGGCACTTGGCGGAAAGACGGAAAAAATGGAAGCCCAGCTTGCAAGCGTGTTCAAGGACTTAGCAGATCGAAAACTTCAGAGTGCAAAGACAAAAACTGTTGCACTTCTGGCGCTTGTCGAAGGACAGCATACATCTCTCCTTGCATCGTTTATCACACCAACGGCTGCACCATCCAAAACTGTACCAAAAAAAGTAATCGATCCATCCCAACAGCACGTGAGCACCAGCATCGGTACATTTACGGTTACAGCTATCTCCGGGGATATGGGATCTACTCGGGTAATCGTCGATACGGCATCAGACCGTGATTGTAAAACTGATTGTCCGGTCCTGTCGCTTGCCGAGTACGTCGCGAGAAATGGTGCCTACGCTGGCATCAACGGCGCGTATTTCTGCCCATCCACCTATCCGCAGTGCAGTGATAAGAAAAACTCATTTGATACACTTCTGATGAATAAACATAAGACGTACTTCAATTCGGAAAATAACGTCTATTCGACCGTACCAGCCGTCATCTTTGGCAACGGATTTATGCGATTCGTTTCACGGTCTCTTGAGTGGGGTCGAGATACATCTATCGATAGTATGATCGCCAATCAGCCGCTTCTCGTGAGTGGAGGCACTGTCGTCTTTAGCGGAGATGGTGATCCGAAAAAAGGAAGCAAAGGCCCCCGGAGTTTTGTGGGGAATAAAGGAAATACTGCGTATATCGGTGTCGTATTTAATGCGACGGTGGCAGAAGCTGCAATAGTGCTCAAAGCCATGGGACTAGAAAATGCACTAAACTTAGATTCCGGTGGGTCGACTGCACTCTGGTCAGGCGGATACAAAGTCGGCCCCGGCCGCAACCTCCCAAACGCGATTCTATTTGTGAGGAAGTAGCTATTCACTTCATGATCGTTCGTGATACACTAGCCGAGAACAATATGAATATCTACCTAGATATTAACGGTGTACTTCTGACTCAGGACGGGCGGCTAGCTAATCACGTCCATGAATTTCTCTCGTTCGTGACATCCCGATATCCTACGTATTGGCTTTCACATAACTGCCGCGGTGATATGAAATTCACAGAGAATTTTCTAAAAAAGTCTTTTCCTCCAGAATTGCTCCCGATCACAAGCCGCGTCCTCCCGACTAATTGGGTGACACATAAAACGGAAGCGATTGATTTCTCCCAACCGTTTTTGTGGTTTGATGACAATCTCAAAGAAGAAGACCGAAAAGTACTAGTAAACCACGACGTACTCGAAAACCGAATCGAAGTTGATCTCTGGAATGATCCAGATCAGCTAGAGAAGTTTCTCACCCACTTCCCCCACCCGAAAGAGAGCGTGCATAAAAAGCTGCCATAATACCTATACGTATTTCACGGATATGAAAATCCCCGATGGGTACACTCAGAGCCAGTATCTCTCACCCACATATATCAACTCCTGGAATAAAGAGCCAATGCAGCAGATATCGGCGATCATTCTCAATACATTCTTTTTAGGTGCAAACGTAATTGGTTGGGTCATCTATGTACATACACCATTCAAAGATCAATCATTTTTTGTGCTACTTTGTATCGGAGCAATCCCTGGAATACTTCAAGGTATTTTCCTCCCACCAGCGCTTCTCTTTTTATTTAAAACTATACGTGATCGATTTATGCCGGACATACGAGAAGTCCAAAGTCAAAAAGTCGATAAGGTTCTAGATACCAAACAAACGAGAAGTGTCTATCGATACCAGCTTTTTTTACAAAACGAAAAACATCCATGGTATATCGATAAAAATCTGTTTCAAACAGCCAAACAAAAACAGCACATCACTATCCAATATCTATCACATACCAAGCTTGTGACGGCTTGGAAATAAAAAATTACTCTTCACGAAGTACTTTTCACGCTTTGCCTCCCTCGCCTGGCCCCACATATCCTGCATCTTCAAGTTGATCAAGAAGTCTCGAAGCTCGGGCATAGCCGATGGAAAATTTCGTTTTCAGCATGTCTGCGGTGATCTCCCGAAACCCTATCACGTACGCAGCGGCTTCACTAAAAATGCTATCGTTTGAATCTAATGGTGATTGAGGTATGTCCATAGGTAACTATCCTTTATCAAAAGGAAAATAATGGTTAAGTAACGTTGATAAGTTTTTGTACATTCTCCTCCAGATCCGTTCTTAATGGATTTTCAGGCCAATGCACCTGTATCTCAGCAATAAGTATTTGATATCGTTTTATGGTGTCCTCCTTCGAGGCGTTAAATGACGCAAATGCCGCGTCACCATCCTTCCCGATATCCGCGAGTAAATCACATAGATTATGCAATACATCTGCAGACTTCACGAGAAGAGACTCGTGACTCATATGCTTGATATGAGCGACAGCCTGAATTTTTCTTTGTAGCCATGTCGCTTTCTTGTCGTGGTTTACCTCGCCAGAGTCAGAATCCTCCAGGACGACGGCGGGCTCTGTCAGATCACTCACCATGTGAGCAATTTGAGCATTAAACTCCTTCTCTAGAAGCTCGCGAGTCACAGATCCGTATGGGACACAGTCCTCTATCGTGTCGTGAAGGATCCCAGCGATTATTTGATCCTCCGTGGCCCCGACTCGCGCGAGGATCATCGCGACAGCGAGAGGATGAGTGATATATGGGACATCTTTCCCTTTTCTCTTTTGCGTCTTATGTACCTCTGTCGCGAAACCAATGGCTTTCCCGATCATTGGTGTATATATCATATTTCTCCTTTATTTGTCTCCATGCCTATATTCGTAATCCCTATCCTAGGCTAAGTTCGTTTAATGTTTTCCCGTCTGAGCTTTTCCATTCGTTTCTTCCGTTCGAATTTCTTCCTAAGATTACTCCAGCGGCGAGACTTGGGCTACTAAATAAATACTCTTGTGTAAAAATATAGGAGTTTTCAACTTTTTGAAGCACTCCAGATGTAATAAGGTGCTCTCTCATTTTTGACTCACTTTTCCCGACCGACGGTGCATTATCTATTCGTGCAGTGGAATCCTTGTACACAACAAACCCCTCGTCCGTTTCTCTTCCGGTCGCAGTCTGCCCAATGCCTTTGATATAGAGGAGTGGATTTGAGGTTTCTACTTGATAGGTCTTTGAGCGAATAACTGGGTATCCGAGAACAGTGAGTAAGAAAATGATATCCTCGATACAATCATCCATGACAGCGACATTTGCTTCACTGATATTTTTGATCGCTGGAGTATTTCCATTTTGAAGCTCTGCCAGTTTATCCTGCGTCGCTCTATTGACGAGCATACTCTCGAGATATCGGACTCCTGCTTTATCAAACGTCTCATCGAGCGTCAAAAATACGATGATGTCTGACCAAAATTCTTTGGAGTTATGCATCGGGAGTCTAGTTGAAAGCACGTCAGCTTCGCCAATATAAATCTGAGGGAGTGTACTGTCTGTCGGCCTACCAAAAAGGACATACACACCCGCATTTTCCAGTTCTGGTCGTTTCAGGAGCTCTCTAAAACTTGCTCGTGGAGATACAAACGCACGAATAACTTTTGTTTTGATATCCGCATACCGAAGTCCCGAAGGAGTCCCTTCAAGTAATAAGATTTCAACCTTTTTTGATGGTAATTTCATTATGTATATATTAGAAATACTTACCTATCTACAATTTTCATAAGCTCCGAGTATGAACTCACGACGCTATATTTAACTTTATCATCACTAATTGCTGAAAAATGCCTTCTAGCACATTCGATCTTAGCCTTCTCCACCTCTCGGAGTTGAAGGTCGCTTGTGTCACCCTTTGATTCCGCCACAAAATAGATATGTTTAATACTACCTTCCTTGAAGGAGATTGCCCAATAAGGGTTATATTTTCCCATTGGGGTATTAATATAAAATCCGCTCGGAAGTTTAACATATAACTCAACAATATCTGCACTATCGAGTTCTTCTCCGAAAGTCTTTTCGACAGTTGAGTCGTAGCGTAATTTATCATATAGATGCTTTCTTGCGTCAGAGACATTTTGACCATATTCGCCGCCAATTGTAGCGTCAACAAAAATTTCTTCTGCGCTCCAAGCTTCTTGAAGTTTGTCGTAAGTTATGTGTTCAATGATAGTGCTGGCTTTTTGTTCATCAATTAAATTTACTGATTCACGAATAAACTCTTCTGGATTGGCTTTAAAAAGTTTAAAGACGGCCGGTTCTATGCCTCTTAAGATGGTTGCCACAGTATTGCGGGTTAATTTAGTTGGCATTGCTAATTCTCCAATAAGATCAAACGTTACATCTTTAGCTGCCACTTCCTCTAATATTACTTGCTTTCCGATTAACTTTTTCATTTCAAGATTATCTTGTTTTGTGGAGTCCAGATAACCCTGATTAATAACTACGAGCGTTTGAGTAACTCGAAGATCTCTATTTAAGCGATCAATACAAGTTTTAACAAGTTTATTTTCATCAAAAGAAACTGTGTAATACGTTTTTGAGTTAATTTTTTCCCAAAGGTTTTTAAATGCCTTACTGGCAAATTTTTCTAGATCAAGATTAAGAATAGCCTTTTGTCTGGCATTTGATACCAATGGGTTTTTCTTGGGATCATATACTGATTCAACGAGTTGTAAGACATTTTCGCTAAATGGGGAAAGATGAGGATCTATCCCACCGATAACTTCCGAGATTTTCTGTGAGCGCAATTCAGGTGTAAGTTCGTGATATTGATTAGAAAGTTGGGCATCATTAATTAAACCTGACATTTGCAATGCTACGAATAATTGCGCGGCCTTAGTGCTATCAATAGTAATTTCATTTCCAGCTGTATCCACCCATACTTGCCCAGTAAATAAGTCTGGAGTAATAGCTCTTGGACGATTTCTGATCACTTCATAGAATTCATCTTGCAGAGCTTTAGCAAATTCCTCATAGCTTTCGTTAGCGATCACGGTTAACGAGTTAATATCGTGAACATTATGAGAACCTAAGACTTCCGCATCCATTCGGTCACCATCTTTATTGACACATAAGCGTAAACCTCGGCCGATTTCCTGACGTTTTTTAATATCTCCAAAGCTAGTTCTCAGGGTACATATCTGAAATACATTTGGATTATCCCATCCTTCTCGTAAGGCTGAATGACTAAAGATAAACCGGACAGGCTCTTCAAAGCTTAAGAGTTGTTCCTTATTTGTCATTATTAAATCATATGCATCAGTATCTGATGACTCACTCTCGCCTCGACCAAGTTTACTATCTATAACTCGCTTCTTTTTATCAATCGAAAAGTATCCATCGTGAATCTTTCCTGCTTGGTTTTTTTCTAAAAAGGTCCGGTAATCTTTATCTTCTTCGTATGGCAACTGACTAAAAAATAAATCGACAGCGGTTTTATACTCTTGTTCAAAAACATGCGCATACGGTCCCTTTTGTTCACCAGCGTCGTCGTAATATTTATATTTTGCTACTTCATCGATAAAGAAAAGTGAGAGGACCTTAATGCCTTTTTTAAACAATTCTCGTTCTTTTTCCAAATGACTCATGATCGTTTCTCGAATCTGGATACGTCGGATGTCGTCTTCATTACTATCACCAACTACTTGACCTTGTTCTAGCTTCAACCCGTTTGTAAACTCGACAAACCCATCTCGAGCATTAATATCGGCAATGGTAAAACCATCCCGATATGCTTCAATTTGACCTGAGTGCTCATAGATATTATCTCCATGCACGAATGTTTTGACTTTTTTGTTGATGCTACTCCCACTGGCACTGTTGTACTCAAACACAACGGTTGCTGAAGGACTTTTGTTGGGATACACATTAATACGTTGGAGATAGAGATAGCCATTGGTAGCAGTTGTGCCCTTAATTGAGATACCTTTGACGGTGATTTTTTTGACAAGTTGTCTTTGATACGCATCGACTGCATCGAGGCGATACACCATATTGAAATTTTCTCGATGTGTGGCAGAGTACATGAGGTAGAAGAGGGGGTTAAATTTTCCTACGCTATCACGAGTTACATTCTCTTGGTTTTCTACACCGATAACACTTTGAGGTTCATCAACAATGACAATTGGGTTAACTGAGGCAATCACATCTATGGGACGGCGAGAGCGAAAACTATCCAGCTTCATGTATATCCGACGCGCATCTTGACCACGGGCATTAAAAGCTTGGGTGTTGATGATCATGATATTGATACCTGGATCGTTAGCAAATTGATCTAACTCGTTCAGCCTTGTGGAGTCATAGATAAAGAATCGCAGCGCCTTACCATATTCTTCCTTGAAATGATCTGCAG
>CAZQGM010000053.1:0-7984 GCA_964592885.1 uncultured Gammaproteobacteria bacterium | reverse complement strand
CATCTGGCGGAGCTAGTATTGTGTATCAAAACAACCCACTCACAATCGCTCCACCAGGGAGCGATTTTTGTATAAACATATGTCATCCCCGACCTGATCGGGGATCCATAAATAAATAATGAGAGGAATCATTATGAAACCATCAAAACAATCAGCAGATCGATACGTCCCGTATACGTATCTAAATCTCAATTACTATCTCAATACATATCTTGGGGAGCTTCCACCACCCCCGCTTGATCCAAAAACGAAAGAGCCAATCGGCCCAGATGGACTAGCGCGAATTTTTCCAATGGAGCTGATCCGCCAGGAAATGACGCTTGATAAGGAGGTTTCTATTCCAGACGAAGTGAGAGAGCGGTATCTGACATATCGGGCAACCCCACTTCTGCGGGCGCACCGACTTGAACGAGTATTGGATACACCAGCCAAAATCTATTTCAAGTATGAAGGTGCGTCACCGGTCGGAAGCCACAAATACAACACCGCCTTGCCCCAGGCGTTTTACAACAAAAAAGAAGGGGTAGAGAAGCTCGTGACTGAAACAGGTGCAGGCCAATGGGGCACAGCGCTCAGTCTCGCATGCCAGCAATTCGGCCTTTCGTGTGAGGTGTTTATGGTCAAAAACTCATTTACCCAAAAGCCGTATCGCAAGACACTGATGGAACTATATGGAGGCATCGTTCATGCAAGTCCATCGGAAACGACCGCATATGGAAGAGAATATCTTCGACTCCATCCAGATACAAACGGAAATCTTGGTATAGCGATTTCCGAAGCGATCGAACGGGTCGTGACTGAGACAGGGAGCCACTATGCGCTCGGAAGCGTGCTCAATCATGTGCTCTTGCATCAGACCATCATCGGTCAGGAGGCGATAACACAGATGTCCGACTACGATGATGATCCGGATATTGTCATCGGATGCTGCGGTGGGGGGAGTAATTTTGCCGGTCTTGCGTTTCCATACCTTGCACACGATATGGAGACTGGGCGAAAAAATCGACGATTCATTGCCGTCGAACCAACCAGTTGTCCAAGTCTGACCGAAGGGGAATATCGCTACGATACCGGTGATACCGCGGGACGTACCCCGATGATGAAAATGTATACGATGGGAAGCGAATACATGCCATCACCTATTCATGCGGGAGGACTCAGGTACCACGGAGAGGCACCGCTCGTGAGTTTTCTCTATGAAAAAAATATGATCGAGGCGGTCGCATATGGACAGGTCGAAGTCTTTGACGCAGATAATATATTTGCTCGATGTGAAGGGATTGTTCCAGCTCCTGAATCATCACATGCGATCAAGCACGCGATCGTCGAAGCCCTCCGGGCAAAAGAGGAAGGGAAGGAAAAGACAGTTTTGTTAAATCTTTCCGGACACGGACTCCTTGATCTTGGAGGGTATGCCGCATATCTAGAAGGGTCACTTAGCTAAAAGGAACATATATGCACCACACCATTGTTTATAGAAATCCGCAAAAATTGGTCCCACATGAGCAGGTAGACCACATAAAACTGGCATCGGTTATCCGAAGCATCAAACGATGTGGTGGTATTCGGCACCCGGTGGTGATCGATCGAGAATCAAACGTTATTCTCGACGGTCATCATCGGTGCCGGGCATATATCGAACTTGGGATAAAAGCCCTGCCATGTATCGCTGTCTATTATTATGATCCAGCGATCACGCTCACATTCCGAAGGATTGATATCGGTCTACAGATCATCAAGAAGGGAATCATTGACGAAGCGTTAAAGGGAAACATGTTCCCACATAAAACGACACGTCACAAAATCCCAAATCGCACAAAAATATATGTGAAGGTATAATGAAGGGAATTGTATGAATACACAAAAGCCAGTTCTATTAAATAAGCGTATTGTTTCGGGAATTACTCCCTCTGGTGACGGAGCACTTCATATTGGCAATTACTTAGGTGCTGTTAAACAATTTATAGAGATAGCAAAAAATAACGAATGTTTTTTATTTGTTGCTGACTTACATGCACTAACCACCGTTCAAGATAAAAAACTGCTCGAACAAAATAAACAGACACTCATTTTAAATGAGCTCTCGCTTCTTGCGGGATTCGGGAAAATGGATCACATCATTTTTTTCGATCAGTCAGAGCTTCCGCATGCAGAGCTCCAGTGCATCATAAATAACGTCACGCCTCTTGGATTACTCAAGCGTGCACATGCATATAAAGATAAACTCGGCAAAGATGTCATGGAGGATGACATCAATATGGGATTGTTTAACTATCCGATCCTCATGGCAGCAGACATTCTCATGTATAAGCCGGATTTTGTCCCTGTGGGAAAAGATCAAAAACAACACATAGAGATTACTCGGGATATTGCTGAGCGATTTAATAGAACATATAAGACAAAGACATTTAAACTCCCGGAACCGTTTATTCCAGAGGAGGTAGCCACCGTGCTAGGAACTGATGGAAAACGAAAAATGAGTAAATCACTCGGAAATATTATCTCTATATTTGATGATGAAAAAATCATTCATAAACAGGTCATGGGATGCTACACCGACCCAACGCGAGCCAAGGCAACGGATCCAGGCCATGTAGAGGGGAATATGGTTTTTGCCTATTTTGATCATTTCGGGGATAACGCACGAGTATCTGAGCTAAAAAAACTCTATACAGAAGGAAAAATTCCTGATGTAGAGGTAAAAGAAGAATTGTATTCAACGCTGATGCGTACCTTTGCACCCGCACGAGAGAAATATAAGGAGCTCATGGCAAAACCAGAAATGGTTCGCAGCATTTTGAAAGACGGTCGAGAAAGAGCCATGGTAGTCGCTTCTAAAACGATGATGGAGGTCCGGGAAGCCATAGGACTCAAGACACAATATTCTTTTCCAAATACACAGGAACCCTTGAAAACGGGGCAAGCTGGAAATAGGAAACAGGAGATCCCTTCCGTCATCCCCGCGAAGGCGGGGACCTCGGCAAATCCGTCATCTGTCATCGGTCTTCCGTCTCCTGTAACAACCGTCACCATCGATGACTTCTCTCGTATGGAAATCCGCGTCGGACATGTCACAGAGGCCACCCATCCAGAAAAAAGCGAGAAACTCATCCGTCTTGAAGTTGATTTTGGAGAAGCTGTCGGCAAGCGAATCATCTTCACCGGTGTTCGCGGATATGGATACACCAAAGATGATTTTATAGATAAAAAATTCCTATTTATCGTCAATCTCATCCCGCGAAAAATGATGGGCGAAGAAAGTCAGGGGATGATCCTTGCAGTCGACGGAACAGACGGTAAGCCGGTATTCACCGAGTCACCCAATCTCCCAATTGGTTCCGGCATTCGATAACGGCATGCCCCTCGGCGCAAAAATTAGGTAAAAAGAGCAAAGAAGGATTTTTTTATTCTTGTAGCTTTTTTCCTAGTCTCACTATCGAAATTCCCGATATGATGATAAGCGTACTACCTATCACTGCCACGAGATCAATTCCTTGCTGAAGAAAAATCAGTGCCAAAATTGCGCCAAACACTGGCTCGATATACCCGATTGTTCCGACCTCCCATGATGTGAGTTTGGCAAACCCTTTTGATAGAAGCATGATCGGTAAAGCAGTCCCGACTATCCCGAAATACATGATATATCCCGCGTCAGCCCATGAGACAGAAAGTCCTACTGGAGACAGAAATATCAGATTTCCGATTGCTTGACCAAGGATAAATATCATGCTCTGGGTGTTTCCAGAACATCCTCGCTGGGAGAGCCGTCGCTGTATCCCATCTTGGAATCCCGAGAGGACAGCCGACCCCGATGCGAAGATCACCCCAAGAGATAGAGCGGTGGGTACGGATATTTTTAGCAGAATCCCAAGTCCGACCAGTCCGATGAGTGTAGCTATGATATGTGAAAACTGTGGTTGTTCTCTATTTAACCGTAGTGAGATAACCATGGCGATAAACGGTGCGAAATTATGGATAATCATCGCAGTCGCAACTGGAATCATAGCTAAACTCCGAAACCATATGACACCTTTGAGTGCTCCGATACATAGAAGTGCTAGTAATTCCCAGGAGTAACTGGGTTCCTGTTTCTCTTCAGAAGACACAATCGTCCGCACGATATATACGACGATGAGTCCGATAAATGATCCTGCACTCACTAGAAGAGCTATATCGATCTGGGTCGTATTTATGACCACCCCGAGAGTGCTCCACAAAAGAAAGGCGAGAACCACGCTCATGATTGAAATGAATCGATTGTTCATATCCATATGTATCCTATTTAGAGCATAGTAGCAGTCTATATTGACACGATTCAATAGATATTGTATGTATATACATATGACAATTTTTTTTACTGCCTCATACCTAGGAAAGAAGAAATATCAAAAGCTCTATGATCTTGTGAGATCAACGCTCAAGTCCATGTCTGTCGATCTCATCTCACCTGAGGAAGGTAACTATCAGGCTGTACTTGACCCACATACCAGAGAACTCATTACTGATCCACAGCTACTCCATTACGAAGCGATTCGTCAGGGGATTCATACGGCCGATGTGATCATCATTGAAGCAAGCGAGCCGGATTTTCAGCTTGGACATGAAGCATCACTTGCTATGACGGAGAAAAAGCCGGTCTTAGTGCTCTCAACAACGACTGATTATGGAGCGCGTATTCACCATAGTTTTTTTACGGGAAAATTGTATACCCCTCAAACGATCGGCCCGATTTTGCAAGATTTCCTGAGCACTGCGAGGGAGCGTACCCAACCGAAGCGGTTTAATATGTTTCTTTATCCATCACAGATTGAATACCTCACGACTGCTGGAAAACGGTCTGGCATGAATATGTCAGAATACCTCCGCCATCTCATCAACCTCGATAAAAAAACCGACCGATCCTAAGTAGCAAGCATCAAATTTTGTGTTTAAAGCCTAGGATGTTATACTTAGGGACTGTTTTTATACAGCATGTCATCTCCGCGTAGGCGGAGATCTGAGTTCGCTATTTGCTATTTGTCCCATGTCCAATCATTAATACTATATGCCAGACAAAAAATCCTCCACACCAACCAAAAAAGTCGGAAAAAACGGCGTTGATCCTAAAAAACGCAAAATGTTTGAGTTCCGTCTCGATTTTTCCTTAAAAAATATCGTTATTGGGCTTCTCATCTTCTTTTTTGTCTCCTCAGCATTTAGTTCTCTTGCCGGCACCAATACACTTTTGCCAAATCAGCCACTTTCTACAGTGATTGCGGATAGTAAAGCCAAAAAAGTCTCAAAAATCGAGGTAGAGGACACCAAGCTGACCGTCACATATAAAGATGGCAAAAAAATCATTTCTCACAAAGAACCCCAAGATTCACTGGTAAAGCTATTTGAATCATCCGGCGTCCCAAGTGGTAGTGTAGAAATTCAAGTGAAAGATAACTCCTCCGGAGCCATTTGGATAGGACTCCTATCAAACATATTACCCCTTATTCTGACCGTCGCGTTTTTTCTTTTTATATTTCGACAAGCAAAAGGTGCGCAAAACGACATGTTTTCCTTCGGCCAGTCAAAAGCCAAGACATGGAACAAAGGTCTGCCAAAAGTGACGTTTAACGATGTCGCTGGTATCGACGAAGCAAGACACGAAGTAGAAGAGATCGTCGATTTTCTCAAAAATCCAGCTAAGTATACGACGCTCGGAGCACGCACCCCAAAAGGCGTCATCCTCATAGGACCTTCAGGGACGGGAAAAACGCTTCTTGCCAAAGCTATGGCAGGGGAAGCAAAAGTGCCATTTTTTAGTATTGCTGGATCGGAATTTATGGAAATGCTCGTTGGAGTCGGTGCTGCTCGCGTACGCGACCTCTTCGCACAAGCCAAAAAGACAGCACCAGCGATCATATTCATCGATGAAATCGATGCCATCGGTCGCATGCGAAGCGTCGGAGCGATGGGCGGACATGATGAGAGAGAGCAGACGCTTAATCAGATCTTGGTTGAGATGGATGGATTTGAGCCAAATACCACAGTGTTGGTCGTCGCAGCTACGAATCGAGGAGATCTCCTCGATCCCGCACTCACCCGTCCTGGTCGGTTTGATCGGCGTGTCCAGCTCATGCTTCCAGATATGGAAGGAAGAAAAGCAATTCTTTCAATACACGCCAACAATAAACCATATGCAGACAAACTTGATTGGGACCGAGTCGCTCGCCGCACCGTTGGATTTTCTGGAGCTGACCTCGAGAACATGCTCAATGAGTCAGCGATTTACGCTGCACGTCAGAATAAAAAAGTTATTGAGTATGATGATATCGAGGAAGCAGCGATGAAAGTGAAGCTTGGTCCCGAGAAAAAGCGGCTTCAGTCAGAAGAAGATCGTAAGATGACTGCATATCATGAAGCAGGACATGCACTCGTCACCTTTTACACTGAAGGATCAGATAAGGTACATCGTATCTCTATCATCTCTCGCGGAATGGCACTTGGCTACACACTGACCCCTCCCGAAAAAGATCGACTCCATGAGACCAAAAAACAGTTGATCGGTCAGATCGCCATCACGATGGGCGGCCGTGCAGCCGAAGAGACCGTGTTTGGGGACTTCACATCTGGTGCGTCAAATGATATCGATCAAGCCACCCGCATAGCGCGCTACATGGTTATGGAGTTTGGGATGAGCAGACTAGGGCCTGTAAATTTCGGACCGACTATGGATATCACCGAGTGGGGCAAATCACTTTCTGAACAGCAATCCATCTCCCAGGAAATGCAGGGAGAAATCGATAGAGAAATCAAGCGATTTATTGACGAAGGATATGCCACAGCACTTGCAGTGTTGAAAAAGAATCGCAAAAAACTTGATCTCATCGCGAGAGAACTCGTGAAAGTCGAAACCATCGAAGGCGATGAATTTGAGAAACTGATGAATAGCACATGAGGCACACATGATCTTCACGTGATAATCACGTGAACGACACGTGAAAATATGGGAAAGCCTGTAAAGCAGCCTATTATTTTTGAAGAACTTACATATCAAATCATCGGTATAGCAATAGAAATTCACAAAACACTTGGTAATATCCACAAAGAATCAGTATACCAAAAGGCATTAGAACATGAATTCAAAGAAAAAAATATCTCCTTCGATCGAGAGAAAAGAATCCCAGTAACATATAATGGATCACAAGTCGGTATCTATGTTCCGGATTTTGTTGTAGATAATAAGGTTGTTATCGAGATGAAAGCGACACCACTATTACCATCACACGCATACACCCAATTATCGTACTATCTTAAGACATCAGGGTACCGAGTGGGACTACTGATAAATTTCGGTACACCAACACTCCAAGTGAAAAGATCTATTTATGGATAACTCAAGCATCTCTCATGTGTCCTCTTCAAGTGATTTCTCACGTGCTTCTCATGTGTCCTCCTCAGGTGTCTCTCATGTGTCTCCTTCAGGTGTTCCCTCAGGTGATCATCACGTGTCTTCCTCACGTGGCAATCGCCTTCTTATCATCGATGGAAATGCCATCCTTCACCGGGCATTTCATGCGATCCCACCACTTACAGCACCCGATGGTACCGTCGTCAACGCAGTCTATGGTTTCACATCTATGGTGTTGAGGCTTCGTGACGAGCTTGTACCCACACATTTCGTCGTCTGCTTTGATCGACCAAAGCCCACCTTTCGCAAAGAGCTTTTTGACGGGTATCAAAAAAAACGCCCCAAGATGGATGACGCCCTAGCCCATCAAATTCCGATCGTACATACAATTCTTGAAGCGATGAAAATCCCGATTTTTGAAGCTGATGGGTTTGAAGCGGATGATGTGATCGGTACGATAGTGGAGAAGTGGAAAGCTTCAGAGAGTATCACGGAGCTTCAAAAACCTCAAAGCTTCAGAGAGTATCACGGAGCTTCAGGAAATCTCGGCGAGTCATCATCTTCTGAGTCTCAGCGAGGCTCAGTGAATCTCAGTGAAGCTAA
>CAZQGM010000052.1:0-8023 GCA_964592885.1 uncultured Gammaproteobacteria bacterium | reverse complement strand
TGACTGGTGTTTTACGAAAAATGAGTGCCTGGGTACATATACCTTTATTTCGGCCACTTTGTCTTTAATGTTATGTACAATATTGTCCAGTTTTAGGTACACTTCCACCCCAATTATATTGTCATGAAACGTTCGTAATTTCTCAATTTTCCTGTTTACATGTTCCATTAACTTGGCATCTGCATCAAAATGGACTGTCCGAATTTGTACGTTCATAGTTTCACTTTTTATGTTAGCAAATCAGCCTACCCCCTGGGGTGGCTTGTTTTATGTATATCTTTTAATTGTTCAATATTATTATGTGTATATACCTGTGTGGCGGCAAGACTGCTGTGGCCCAACAGGTCTTTTATGGCCTGTATATTGGCGCCGTTGTTCAGCAGGTGGGTAGCAAAAGTATGTCGTAGCACGTGCGGGCTTTTTTTGGCCAGGCTGGTTACCGTGCCCAGGTATTTTTTCACTGTCCGGTACACATAGCCTTCATACAAAGGTTTGCCATTTTCCAATACCAGCAAATGACTGTTGTCATAGTTTTCCAGTTGTTTCTTATCATCCAGGTAGGCGCGTATGTCTGCCAGCAGTTGGGGGCTCAGGGGCACTAATCTTTCTTTATTGCCTTTGCCCAGTATCCTTACCTGCTTCAGCGCCCATTCTATGTCTTTTTCTTTCATTTGCAGCAGCTCGCTGCGGCGCATACCCGTCTGGTACAGCATATTGCATATCATCCTGTCTGTAAAACCCTTAAAACCCTCGTCAAACTGTATTTCTTCCAGCAGGTTCGTGGTTTCAGACTCTTTCAGGTAAGAGGGCAGCCGCTCGGGCAGTTTTTGCGAATGTAGCTGCCGCACGGGGTTTTTCTCTACCCGGCCCAGCCTTTGCAGGTATTTATAATAAGAGTTAAGCGAAGATAATTTCCTGTTGATGGTGCGGGCAGACTGCTTATCATCTTTCATGGTAGCCAGCCAGCTGCGTACATGAAAATGGGTAAGCCCGGCGGCATCTGTAATGCCAAACTGGCCATCAATAAAACTCAGGAATTGTGAGAGGTCTTTCTCGTATGCTACCAGTGTATGTTGAGAATATCTTTTCTCAAATTTCAGAAATTGCAGGAAGTCCGGTAGCCACTGTACAATCATAAAAAAATACTGGTATTGTAAATATACTATATTACAATACCAGTAGCAATACTATGGTAGCCTAAACTTTGTTAATAAAATGTTGTTGTCTATTTATCCGCCTCCAGCTGTTGCTTATAGATAGCCTTCAGCTTTTGTGTACGCAGCCTGATAGACGGCTTTGTGAAAGACTGGCGGTCTCTTAACTGGTTCAGAGTGCGCGATTTCTCGAATTTCTTCTTGTACTTCTTAAGCGCCTTGTCTATGTTTTCGCAGTCTTTTGAATCAATGATTAACATAATATATATACCCCCTTTAATCTTTAAGGTTCGCAAAGGTATATTTTTTTCAAATTTTCAACAACTTAGTAGTACGAGAACGAAGCATTGGTGGTCTTAAAACAACACATTCCCCTGGGCCCCGCTGAAGTTTTTTCGTGTCCCTCGTCTTGCGACAATGAAGGTTCTGTAGTTACCACGAAAACGATTGTCTGGAATACCCCCGCTGAGATTTTTCATGAACGTGGTCTTGTGAGAACGGAAATCGTGAAGTCACGTCCCAAAACAGTATGATTGCTTGAACATATTCATGGCAACGCGACTATACGAACCCAAACGATTTCTCACGATTGGAGTCTCGGTAGACACGTTTGAAAAATCTCACAGGGGTGTCGTTTCTTAGCTTCCTTCTTTTGGACAAGCAAAGAAGGAAGAGAGGTACTGCCGATCAGGCAGCAAATAAAAAAGAATTGTTAGCTTCCATTTCGAAGCATATACCGTACACCTTTTGTCGTCCCCTGCTTCGTGAGGATTCCTTTTTTCACCAGATCCTTAATTTCTCGAAGGACGGTATCTTCACTGATCATGGGGAAAAGCTCAAAAAACGCTTTATTCTGGAGAAACCCATTCTCCTGGATATATTCTACAAGCTTGATCTGACGCTCTGTAAGCGTCATTTGCTGACCACCAAGCGATTTTTTGAGCTTGAGATCGGTTGATAACCCTTTCACTTTTTCTTTGATGCGCGTGAGCTCGACAGCAAGCCCTTCGACAAAATACTCGAGCCAGGCTGTTTGATTGCCGTCCATAGCCATGACGGTCTGAAGTGCTTCATAGTAATTCATCGGTTCTCGATCGTAGTGCTCTTCAAGCGAAAAAAACCGCTTCACATCGTATCCATTTTGGAAAAGCACCAAAAGCGCCATCGCTCGTGATACACGGCCATTTCCATCTAGAAATGGATGAATGCGCACCAGTTCATAGTGTGTGATGCCTGCCTTAATCACTGGGTGTATATCATCAGGAGTGATTGAATTGGTCCAGTGCATGAAATCCGCCAGAAGAAATGGCACTTCAACTGAAGCTGGCGGACGAAACGTGATTTCGCCAGTCTGTGAGTTTTTGATGACGACTTGGCTTTTTCGATACTCGCCACATGCTTCTTCGGGCAATATTCGATATGTCGTCAACTCGTGAACGTGCTTCAGCACGTCATCTGTAAGCTCCCTTTTATCGTACGTCTCTATAAAAGTGATGACATTACGATAATTCAGGACTTCCTGGATATCACGCTCGCGTCCGACGATCTGGACACCAGAGAGTACTTTTTCGGCCTCAGTAAAATTAAGTCCGTTCCCTTCAATATGAGTCCCGTGGTGGACTGTCCGGACGATCGCCTCTTCTCGAAACCTCGCTTCCCACGCGGGGACAAGTGGTGCATTTTCTATGACTTCCTTTGCCGCCTCAATGGTCCCTATGAGTTTCAGCATTTTTGTCGTGATGGAATATTTCGGGGAATACATAAGTCATTTAGATTGTTAGGACAATCCAGATCGTATTTTTACTGGTGTTTTGTATAAAACACGGTACTCCCCCATAGTACTCCTAATTCGTTAAATATTCAATTGTAGTTTTGAGGCTAAATACCACCTATTCCCGCAGTATTCCTGTACATTCTCCGCACGCTTCTCAGTTGTTGTCATCCCCGCATAGGCGGGGATCCATTCATATGATGAAATCCACATAATATTGTATTATTTGCTACTTAGCCAAAAAGATAAAAAGAAACACCCGCTCATCTTGCTCTTTCTCCACCTGATCTTCATACTAGATTTACATGGACTACGAGCACAGCCAGCCCCAACGGATAGATCTTTCGGCAAACCAAGGTAATCAGGATGCTTCAAATGCTCCGCCTGTGGTTTCTCCTCCATCTCAACCTCCAAAAAATCAATCGAAAACTATCACCATAGTTGTAATTCTGTTCCTCCTTATGATCGGCATCGCAGGATTTCTCGGGTACATGTATTTTGCACCAGCACCTCCACACGAAAAAAGTACTGTAATATCATCTGGTCCTACTGTCTCAACTACATTGGCTATTCCGAGTGCAACACCAGTTTCAAGTTCCAATGTCGTGTCAACGGGAAAACCAACATACACGTGGAAAACATATTCAAACGAATTATATAGATACTCAATTCAATACCCTTCTACAGTACAAATGACCGATTCCAACTCATTTGTCCAATTTCGTACTCAAAATAATAATGTGATAACTATTAGTGCGACGAAAACACCATATGCAACCATTACTGAATATCTAGCTGACTTAGATCAAGAAAATCAAACAGCCTGGGAAGGAAAACCATCCATATCCATATCATCAACAAAAAAAACGAAAATAAACGAATTTAGCGTCGTCGAACGTGAAGAGTACCTGCTCGCTGCGGATCTGACACAAACAGGTACGTATTTTAAAATTGGATCATATATCATCACCTATTCATTCGTGGCACCCCCAGGAAACGAAAAAACTGAGGATATGAAAATATATTTTGGCATGCGCCAAACACTGAAATCAATTTCACAGCCGTCAGCGCCTATCTCACCCACTTGTATTCCCCGCCCCGCGTGTCTCGATACCACTCCTCGTTGCATGATGCCTGAGACGGAAAACATGTGTCCAGCAAAACCAAAAGTAGGTGCACAATTCTGCGGCGGCATCGCAGGAAAGGTGTGTCCGACCGGATATACATGCAAATATGATGGCACCTACCCAGATGCAGGTGGCACGTGCGTGGTGCTAACTACGCAAAAATATACCTGCCCAGAAAACGGTTGGATAAGCTGTATGCCTATGCTTTCCGAAGAAGGAAAAAGAGCATGTTCAGATGAGGCGATGCGGTGGTATGAAGCCAACTGCCCTAATTTCGAAGGCGCAGCATTCTGACTAATTTCGTAATTATCGTAATTCGTAATTCGTCATTATTTGATGCATCGCTCTAGGTATCTGATCTGCCAAATCACTTGCGTTGAAATATGGTCCTACCGTGGTGTAGAGCTCATCCCCAGCGGCTTTATTGATAAAACTTCCTGATATTGTTGAAAGGAAAGGATCATTGGTACACGCAAGTGCCGCAATCAGTCCAGCAAGGACATCGCCTGTCCCCCCCTTTGTCATCCCTGCATTTCCACCACGAATTATTCTCATTTCTCCTTTTTCATTACATGCAACATCAATCTGCCCCTTTAAGAGAATTATGCAATGTAGACGAGTAGATACTTCTCTAAGCTGTGAACTCACTGACGGGGAGGGAATAAAATTTGATCCGACTTCACGTTCTTTAATGGTCTGATCCGATGGAGACGATGAGATTGAAATTGAAGGCGGATTCAAATTTTCGTTCCCGACCTCAGTCAGCATACCATTAGCTCGAGATAGTAATGATTCGAACTCTCCCTGGTGTGGCGTCAAGATTGCACGCTGCGGGATATTCTCCACATCCACCATCTGGAGCGCCCCAGCATCTATCACCCACTGTTTGTGTGGATATTCTTTCAAAAGAGTATTCGTTAGGGTCCGGGTTTCATCATCCCGTGTCATCCCTGGACCGATGAGGATGGCATCATCCTCTTCAATATATGATCTGATATCGTTTCTAGGAATGACGATTCCATTACGAAATTCTTCCTTTGCACGTAGCACTATTTCATTATTTTCATCAGTCGAACAGTAGTGAACGAGGTCAACAATTCGTGACGCGACAGTGAGTGACCATAGGCTCGCTGCATGAAAAAGCTCCGAACCCCCGATGAGAAGTAGTCGACCATTCTGGCCCTTATGGCTTCCAGATTCAATTCGATGAAGTTTCTGTATGTCCTCGATGGTCACCTGTTGCATATGTCTAGTATAGTTGAAAGTTCATAAAGTTATAAAGTTATAAAGTAAATTTTCCAATCTATCAATTGTTTATTATCTCTCTGTAAAAAAATGTCGAACCTTCTATTTATTTACTTTTCACTTTATAAACTTTCTACTTTATAAACTATTTTCTTTCCCCAACTCCACCCACTCAATTCCTTCCATTTCCCTAAGTTCCTCCCGCATCGACGGTTCGGCTGATGTCATAATCGTTTGTTGTAGAGAGACGACTGACAAGACGATCTGCCGGCTTTGACTATCGAGCTCAGAAAATATGTCGTCAAGGAGGAGCACTGGGCGTTCACTTGTGATGGTTTCGATAAAGCTCAGTTCAGAAAACTTCAGCCATAAGACGGCGAGACGCTGCTCACCACGTGATCCAAACCTCGCGACATCACGAGTATCGATCGCTGCGTCAGCAATTCGATCAATCCCTATTTTGTGAATATGAAAATCATCACGTTGTGGTCCCACAAGCGTCACACCAGCACCAATTTCCGCATCTTTATACTGTTCAAGTCGAGACGTCGATATGATGCTTGGATCATAGAGAACCTGGTATGTGAGACCAGCCGTTGTTGTATTATTGAGATAATTGATATACCGTTCCCTGCTTTTTGTGATATACGACCCGGTTTTGATCAGGAGTTGGTCCCAAAAAAAGAGCTGTCTAACCTCTCCCTCCCCTTCTCTGATACGCGTCAGAAGTGAATTTCGTTGCCGAAGTCCACGCTCATAGGAAGCGAGCGTTCGACGATACTCACGATCTGTTTGCGATAAGACTGCATCCAGATATCGCCGTCGTTGCCCAGGGCTTCCAGTCACAAGATCCAAATCAGAGGGAGCAAAAAGGGCGGTTTTCAACTGTCCGATGAAGTCAGTACTTCGCCGTGGTATACCATTGACCAGATATTTTTTTGTTTGGGCCTTTTGGCCATTAACCATACCTGATGTCACCGTTACTCGAAGACGACGTTCATCTTCCTCATGATCAGCCACGACATCGATATGCCCGACCTCTGATCCCCATGCCACCATGTCGCTGTCTTTGACGGCACGGAAACTTTTTCCATACGACGCCACGTAGATACTCTCAAGAATATTCGTTTTTCCGGCTGTGTTGGCACCGATGATCACAGTCAATCCTGTATGAAATTCAAATGTTCGTTTGTGGTATGACCGTATATCGGTGAGAGACACTCTCAGAAGCTTCATGGCCAGAGTATACCATGCGAACTATTTTCGGACCCATCGTCTGGGCCATATCAAGGGCAATCGTATTCATAATTAATCAGTAATATTGTCATTCCCACGTAGGTGGGAATCCCGCTTATATTTCATGGATCTCCGTCTTCAAGGGTATGACAGATTTGAAGTTAATTAGATACAGGTGCCCTGGCGCCATATCATCATCTCCCCCCGCTGAGATTTTTCGTAAACAGTACTTATCGAAACGTAGACTATGAAAGTCACGTCCCAAAACGCTCGATATACTTCCACCGCACGAATGACAGTACTTCTCTCCCGTTGAGTGCGAAGTCTCATAGTCGGAGTGAGGTTAGTAATGTACGAAAAATCTCACTGGGGTGTCGTTTCTTAGCTTCCTTCTTTTGGACAAGCAAAGAAGGAAGTAAAAATACCTGCTATTTGCCATTTGTCCTCTGTCCAGTATTCAGATATAATGTGTAAGTTATGGCAATGAAACACACCTATCAGCCAAAAAAGAAAAAGCGGATCCGCACCCATGGATTCCGTGAGCGAATGAAATCCGTCGGAGGCCGCAAAGTTATCAAGCGCCGCCGAACGATCGGTCGCAAAAAGCTTACCATCTCCTGAGGGGTAACCTCTTCAAACACGTACATTAGATCCTCCGGTAGAGTGAACTGTTATACTGTATGTGATCATCACGTGTGTCTCACGTGTCGCTCATGTGTGTCTCATGTGTGTCTCATGTGTGTCTCATGTGTATATCATGTGTCACTCATGTGTGTATCATGTGTCTATGGTGCCAAAAACAATTCGCCTTCCAACGAGTGATGTAAATCGAGTTCTTAAAAGCGGCAAACGCTGGTCTACTCCTGCATTTCGATGTACCGCTCTCATAAACGGACAAAAGGGCAATCGCTATGCTGTGATTGTCCGGACAAAAAAAATCAAAACTGCAGTTGGTCGCGCGTACACCAAACGAATTATACGAGAGTGGCTACGACTCTATACTCACACACTTCCACAAGGATTTGATTGTACTATTGGATGCACCCAAGAAATCACAAAAACAAATAGACAAGAAGCAGTCTCTGGTCTACAAAGCGCACTGTGCGAGACTTTTAGTTCAATAGTGCTCCCACATCCTGCCGTACAATCATGAAAAAACTTGCACTCGCCATGATCCGTTGGTACCAAACGTACCTCTCTCTTGATTCAGGGATGCTTCGCCATCTGTTTCCTGGCGTTCGGGTATGTCGTTTCACTCCGCACTGTAGTCAGTATACATACGAAGCGATCGACTCCTATGGTATACTACGTGGATCGTCTCTGGGCATTTGGCGGATACTACGATGTCATCCGTTTTCCCCAGGAGGATATGATCCCATACCGATAAAAAAAGGAGAGAGACAAGATTCGAAATAACGTAATTTCGCTTTTTTGCTCGTCGCACCATACTCTATGAATCCATTACTCGTTTTCTGGAACTCAGTATTTAT
>CAZQGM010000051.1:0-8313 GCA_964592885.1 uncultured Gammaproteobacteria bacterium | reverse complement strand
CAGGCTCAACCGGGGCCACCGGAGCAACGGGTCAGCGTGGTCCCACAGGCTCCACCGGCGCCACCGGTGATCGTGGCCCGACTGGCTCCACCGGTGCAACCGGTCAAAATGGCCCAACAGGCTCAACAGGCTCTACTGGCGCAACCGGAGTGCAGGGTCCCACAGGCTCCACCGGCGCCACCGGTCAAATTGGTCCAACAGGAAGTACCGGTGCCACAGGTGCCACCGGTCAGCGTGGCCCGACAGGTTCGACTGGTGGTACCGGCGACCGTGGTCCAACAGGCTCAACAGGTGGTACTGGCCAAATTGGCCCAACCGGAAGCACTGGCGCCACCGGCGCCACCGGGCAACGTGGTCCAACTGGTACGACCGGAGGCACTGGAGATCGTGGTCCAACTGGTTCAACCGGTGCCACTGGTGGTACCGGTGACCGTGGCCCCACAGGCTCAACAGGTGGCACTGGTCAAATTGGCCCAACCGGAAGTACCGGAGGCACAGGTGCTACTGGCCAACGTGGTCCCACAGGTTCGACCGGTGCTACAGGAGACATTGGCCCAACTGGCGTGACCGGCGCCACGGGTCAAAATGGCCCAACCGGCTCCACCGGTGCCACAGGCGCTACAGGTATGCGCGGCCCAACGGGTACGACTGGAGGCACTGGTGATCGAGGTCCTACAGGAGCGACAGCAGCAACAGGGTTTGTTGGCCCAACCGGCGCCACCGGCCAAGCAGGCCCAACCGGCTCCACAGGTGCAACGGGTGCAACCGGCCAGCGCGGCCCGACAGGGTCTACCGGAGGTACCGGGGATCGTGGCCCGACTGGTTCGACCGGCGGCACAGGCGCTACCGGCGATCGTGGTCCAACAGGAAGTACCGGCGCCACCGGTCAAAACGGTCCAACCGGCTCTACAGGTGGGACTGGTCAAATTGGCCCAACCGGCTCCACGGGCGCTACTGGTGCGACAGGTATGCGTGGCCCGACAGGTACAACTGGAGGCACTGGTGATCGAGGTCCTACAGGAAGTACCGGTGCTACAGGTGCCACAGGTGACCGTGGCCCAAGTGGGGCTACGGGTGAAAGAGGTCCAACAGGTGTCACGGGTGCGACAGGTGCGACAGGAGAAAAAGGCCCAACAGGTGGTACTGGTCTTGCCGGTGCCCAGGGTCCAGATGGGTTAGTGTTATACAACATGACCGCAGGTGTGATTCATCCATATCCAGCAGTTGGATTATCGTTTGCACTTGGAAATAATGCTGGTGGAGGATCCTCGACCACATCGACGGGATCTGCGTTGATTTTGTTGGATGGAAATTCGGGATATATGTATGGTACCGAGTTACATCTTGGATATAACAATGGAGGAGTGGGGAATATCACGACATCTGGTCTAGATGCACAGCTTTATATTAAGCCAAATGGCTCAGGTATAGTCTATATTGGTGATGGAGCAGATAGTGACACGAATTTATTAGTGCTCGATAGTAAATCTACTTCGGGCGATCCTGCAAATGGTGAAAATGGCGCCATGTACTACAATGCCAATTCAAATAAATTCCGCTGCTACCAAAATGGTGGTTGGCTCGATTGTATTGGTGGACAAAATCTCAAGGCGACCAGTGATTCAGCGACAAATTCCAGTATTTCTACCACCGAGGTAGAGTTGCTTTCACTCACTATCACGCCGACAAGTGCTGCTAATGACATTTGGATTGTCGGCAATGTTATCGTTCTTGGTGGAGGCGCATCACGGACCCTGACGCTACGGATTAGACACAATGCATGTACATCTGGATCACAGGTAGGTTCAGATGTTGCGATGACCGTAAATTCAAATACACAAGCATATTCAGGTGTCGTGAATGTAATTAGTAGCCCTGGATCGGTAGCGGCACAAACATATAAATTCTGTGCGGTTTCAAGTTCGACCACGTCACAACCAGTAGCACAGGATCGTCAGATGACAGCACTTGAAATCGGTATCGGCGCTGACGTTGCTGAAGTGTACTATAGCTCAGAAGGTCCGATCTCAGCCGGCACCATCGTAAGCCGCGATATGGAAGCGACTGATGCAGCCACAATCCGGACATCAACAGGCGCCTATGATCGCCGCACGATCGGCGTCGTCTCGACACGACCAGGACAAGTATTGTCCGCTGGTCGGGGTATTGGTGCACCGACGGCAGTCGCACTGACTGGTCGGGCACCGGTGAAAGTCACACTGGAAAATGGCCCAATCGCGATCGGTGACTATCTCACATCATCATCGACTCCAGGGACTGCGATGAAAGCGACACGCTCTGGCCCAGTTGTTGGTCAAGCATTAGAGCCATACGATGGCACTCAGGAATCAGGTCTCGTCATGGCATTTATCAAACCGACCTACGGTCTTGGAGACACGGCATGGGCGTTGGCCGGTGTTGACGAGGCAGCGATGCAGCAATCATTTGACTCAAATATGGCGTCTCTTGTCTTAAATCGTCTGAGCGAAGAGTCAGTCGCGACCGGAAGTTCATCGATTATAACTGATCGTCTATTAGCAAGTCTCGATGTCATCGCTCCACGAGTCTCTGCACGCGACGTCGCGGTTGATTCCCTCACGCCACTAACGGGTAGCTCGATGCAGGTCAAACTTCCTGGATCTGGTATCTTCTCGATTCTTGGTTCTGATGGACAAGAACTATTCGCCGTCACCGCCGACGGTCAGGTCCGGATGTCTGGTGATTTCGTCGCGCCGTCAGTAAGCGCGTCCATCCAAAGTGCGATCCAAGCACTTGCTGATGAACAAAATGCTAAATTTGCGACCATGGCAAATGAACTTGCTCAAATGACTGCCCAGATCCAAACACTCGCATCCTCGGTGCCAGATCAAGTGCAAGCGCTTGCTATCGATGTCTTAGGTGCCGCATCGACCGATGGTGGAGCTCGGATTGTTGAGCGGTACCCAGTCGCCGATGATGGCGTGATGGCTGGGACGATCGTTCGTATCGCGACGACTGCAGGCATCCTCTCAGTCGCTCCATCAAGTAGTATGTACGCTTCCGACAGCTACGGTATCGCCTCTGAGGTTGCGACTGGGAGCGCGACCGTCGTGACGAGCGGCGTGACGCCACTTCTCGTGAGTGCGGTTAATGGTCCCATTAAGCGCGGCGACTATCTAACCTCCTCATCTATTCCGGGTGTGGCGATGCGGTCAACCCGCGCGGCATTTGCGATCGGTGTCGCGCTTGAAGAATTTGATGGGTATACCAATGTACTTTCAGGTGGGGACACAGGGTCTGTCCAAAGCAACCTCGTCAATATCGCAAATGCCAGCCTCCAGACGATTGGATCAGTCCTCGTCTCTGTCCGACCAGGCATGGCCATGCCAATCCCATCATGCAATCTCACCGATAGTATGTGTCGCAGTGACTATTTCTCATCACTCAATCAGGGGACTGAAAACAGTCTCTACGATGGGTATCTCTCAAGCGCGTATATCACAGATTTGGTTGTATCTGGTCGATTACTCGTTGGAAAAATCGCCGCCACAGATAACGTTGGTAATGCCTATATCCCAGCTGGAAGCCGCGAAGTGACGATCGAGACGACCGGTGTCCAAGCGACATCCATGTTCCTCATCACATTCGAAACCAACTACTCACCAGCCACGCGCTTCTTTATCTCGCACAAAGTGGCAGGCGCGTCATTCACGGTCTCGCTTGATGCCGATGTTGCAGCTGATGCGCACTTCAGTTGGTGGATTGTCGATAATAAAAACGATACCAATGCACCATTTACCTCAGCGGTGATCAATCAAACAGATGCGAGTCCAAGCGCGAATCTCACACCGACCGCCGAGCCGACGGCACAGCCGACCGGCATGATGATCGTGGCTCCTGATATGACGAGCCCGACACCACTTCCGTCTTCGACACCTGAACCAGAACCGACCGGAGGTGGACCGTGAGAGAAGTAAAAATTAATAATTAAAAATGTTTGTCACCTCGCTTTGCCCGCCGTAACCTTGGTGAAGGCGGGAGCGAGTTTACCCTGAGCTTGTCGAGGGATCTTCCACCAGCGTGCCCTGAGCTTGTCGAAGGGTCATTCCCGCGAAGGCGGGAATCTATTTTGTTAGCTTGCCCTGAGCTTGTCGAAGGGTCATCCCCGTGCGGTGCCCGTCCGTAGTCTCGCTAAGCGGGGACGAAGGAGGGAAGGCGGGGATCCAGTCACCTCCATCTTTGTGATCTTGCTCTAGTGGGAGACCTCGCAGTGGTGAGTCAAAATCTTGAATATTTTCCACTGTATACTCTATACTACATACTGTATACTTGCTGGTAGGAAACCGTATGAAACTTCCGAAAAATGTCATCGATGCGATATTTATCCTCATCGTGGTATTTCTTCTAGGTGGCATCGTCTACTCGCTCAAGCTCTACACTGATAGCCAGGCAAAAATCAAAGAGTTGTCAGAAAAAGTAGCCTCTCCACAGACCGCGATGGCAGAGGAAGCCAAACTTACGATTGAAAATGTGGGCAAGCACCTTGTCCTTCCCAAAGAAGAGCCAAAAGTACTATCCATCGCCAATGTTGAAGTCCTCCGGAAAGACCAGCCGTTTTTCAATCAGGCAAATAACGGTGATAAACTCCTCGTCTTTTCCCAAAAAGTGATTCTTTATAGTCCGACACTCGACAAAGTCATCGATATCGCCCAGATCCGACTGCCATCAGACACGCCAGGACCAGGCACACCATCCGTCGCACCAGTTGAGCCAACGAGCGAGCCAACGCCAGAAGTGACTCGTCGGTCTTCTCCACGTTCTACGAACACAGAATAATCAGTAGTAATTTCTTCATACTTTTTTTGGCTATGTGGTATACTTTGCCCTCGCTATGGCACTCGTACTCTTCCATCTGGATGTTGATGAGACACTTCTCCGTACATCACGTCTAAAACAGCCGTTATTTTCCCGTGTGGCGACGTTTTTACGATTGACCAGTGAGGAAGTTACCGAGCACTACGAAGAGGCGCGAAGACAAAACGCGGGTCGGGTTGATATGCACGCGGTCTTTTTCCGATGGTTTTCACACCATCATAATCCTGAATTAACCCAAAAAGACCCGGAGCAGTTATTTCAGTTGATGATTCCCGAGTGGTTTGCTGATATTCATCATGAATATGGAGAGTCACTCCTAATTGATGGAGTGGTGGCATTTGCGGCTGCCATACCCACAAATCGTGTATATGCATTGACGCAAGAAGCATCAGTCCCGTATCAACATATGAAATGCAATGAATTTCTTCCATGGCAATTTCTTCCGGAAAATAGAGAAATTGTATCGCAAAAAACACCCGAGATATACGCAGACAGTCTTGTTCGTTGGCGAGGGCGACATGAGCCCGGATCAATCGTTCTTGTTGTGAATGATCGCGTGGATGAGCTCATCGCAGTTAGAAATGAGCTTCAGAGAAGAGACGAAG
This sequence comes from uncultured Gammaproteobacteria bacterium, assembly GCA_964592885.1. Classification (GTDB taxonomy): domain Bacteria; phylum Patescibacteriota; class Microgenomatia; order UBA10105; family UBA927; genus CAZERT01. The sequence goes on along the minus strand of CAZQGM010000051.1, from coordinate 2,854 downwards.
ATATGTCAGGATTTTCATTTGTGTTTATAGCAGAAGGACGATACGGAGCAGTGCCAGAAAATCGCCTATTGGCTCAGTCACAGGAGTTTGCTATAGCTGAAAATTTTTATGATGTGCTATCTCACTCGCGCGCCATAGAGGGTAGGGGAATCTCATCTGAAGGCTCACCCCGGGGAAAAGAACGTCTATAAGCAAAATATACAGAATATCTTCATTTTAGCTTGTTGATGCGATCCATGTGTCTATATCTAGCAATCTAAACTATATACTGCTAAATCTCATCAGCCATGCGTCGCATGCTGAGTGAGCACTCGCGTGTGAGATTCTAGGTTCTCATGTTACTACGTAATTCACAGCGCTCAGTTTAGATACGTATACCACAGCCGCCAGCCTGAATGAGGAGGAATGACATGCGTCGCCGGAACTGTAGCGAGACGAGCGAATCTAAAGGATTTTCCACCCTTCCATCATCCATCTTGCCGTCCTCTATCGTGCATTAGGTTACTATCTTCTCCCAGCTCACGTCATTTCTCCCGAAATGCCCATAGCTACTGGTCTTTTCATAGATAGGACGCCGTAAATCGAGGACTGTCAGGATATCTGATACCCGCATAGACAGTGTTTTTCTGGCAAATGCGTCGATCTCACGCTGGGATACCGTGTTTGTGCCAAACGTATCTACTTCATATGCTATTGGATCCCGAAGTCCGATGACATACGCCACCCGTACCTCAGCGCGCGTTGCCAGTCCTGTAGCAACGATATTTTTTGCCACATATCGGCATCCGTATGCGCCACTTCGGTCGACTTTTGTCGGATCTTTACCGGAAAATGCCCCACCGCCGTGTTTCACAAAACCGCCATATGTATCGACGATGATTTTTCGCCCAGTCACCCCGGTATCTGATGCGGGTCCACCGATTTCCCAGACACCAGTGCCATTGATCGTGATTTTTTTGGCTTCTGGAACCGTCAGATGATATGACGTGAGCACCGGAGCGATGACATGCTCTACGAGAGCTCTAGACAGTTCTTCTTTTGTGTGAATCGGATCATATGGTACTGCGAGTACTACCTGATCAAGTTCGACCGGAGCATCGTGTTCATACCGTATCGTCACTTCGGCTTTTCCATCAGGTCGAAGGTAGGGGATAGTTCCATCTTCGCGGCACGTATCCATAGCCTTACAAAGCGCGTGCGACACAGCGATCGGGAGCGGCATATATTCGGGTGTTTCGGTGCATGCATAGCCGTACATCATACCCTGATCACCAGCGCCCTCATCATCGACTCCGACCGCGATATCATGGGATTGTTCATGGATATAGATAGAGAGTGGTGACTGATCGGTAAATCGAAACAGTGGATTGGTATAGCCGAGTTTTTTGATCGCTTCGCGCGCGATGTTTTCGTAGGGCAACTCCTGTTTACAGGTGACTTCACCAGCGAGCACGATCCGATTTTCGGTGACGAGTGTTTCCACAGCCACTCGAGCCAGTGGATCGACTCGTAGTGCGGCATCCACGATACTATCGCTGATTCGGTCACAGATTTTATCCGGGTGACCGCTACAGACACTTTCAGACGCGACGAGACCATTCATACTGTCTTTTCTATCACACGGCGCGTAAAGAAGAGCTACAATTTCCCTTTATCGCTCGGGCGAATTATTCCATCGGTTTTTATCAAACCTGATGGCTCGTTTTTACACCGTGTCCTCCGCCGTATACAAACGACTCTGGATCGGTTGTCGGACGGATCATCGAGCGAGAACTCTCCCCGTCACTCTGAATTCAATACTTTCAGTATCATATCGAAATGAAAGAACGATCGCTAGCGGGAAAACATGAAACTCCATGTCTTTATCATGGCCGAGCTTGTCCAAATCCGCTATAATTGCTTGATGACGTTTGTCATCCCCGTCCCGACATAGGCGGGAGGGATCCGAACATTGTCATCCCCGCGTAGGCGGGGATCCAGAATATACTGTTGTCCAAACAACATAATGCTATTTGTCCAGTCAAACAAACACATGAATCAAAGTCATATCAGAAACTTTGCTATTATTGCCCATATCGATCACGGTAAGTCCACGCTTGCTGATCGGCTTCTTGAGATCACCGGCACGGTCCAGCACCGTGATATGCAAGCACAGCTTCTAGATAGTAACCCTATCGAGCGAGAGCGCGGGATTACGATCAAACTTGCGCCCGTCCGGATGATTTATCATACGAAGACAGTCAATGGCGTCCGAATGGCAAGCGAAACGCTTCTGGCTAATGCCCGCACAGACGAGATGAGTCGAGGGTCAGATTCTCAGACCGAGTTTATCCTCAATCTTATCGATACCCCGGGGCATGTCGATTTTGGCTACGAAGTGAGCAGGAGCTTAGCCGCCTGTGAAGGCGCGATCCTCGTCGTTGATGCGACCCAGGGAGTGCAAGCTCAGACGCTTGCGAATTTAAACCAGGCACGCAAACATAACCTCGTCATCATCCCGGTCCTCAATAAAATCGATATGCCGCATGCACGGATTGAGGAAGTGGAAAACGAACTGGTAAGCTTAGGATTTGAGAAAAAGGACATGCTCCACATCTCTGCCAAAACCGGCCAAAACGTCGAGACCGTGCTTGAAGCAGTCGTCAGTCGCATCCCACCACCATCCGGGGATAGTGACAAACCACTTCGCGCGCTTATCTTCTCTTCACAGTTTGATCAGCACAAAGGTGTGGTGGTGTTTGTTCGCATTGTTGATGGATCGATATCATATGATCCACATACGAGCATTCATTTTTTTGCGACCAACGCAGACGTGACACCAATTGATGTCGGATTTTTCGCGCCGAAGATGACG
>CAZQGM010000050.1:0-8343 GCA_964592885.1 uncultured Gammaproteobacteria bacterium | reverse complement strand
TGAACATATATATTTTTTTCATCACTAATACTTAACAAATATCTAGACTTATAGTATATTCCTTCCATTAGCGTGACAGCTGAACTATAGCAAATCGATATATATTTACGCATAGACGACTGTCATACAGAAAGGTGATATATGAAGACGTATATCTCTATATTCGTGATCGCGTGTATGTTCGCACTTATGTCCCCAACCGCAGTGTATGCGAAAAAAGGAGATAAGAATCAGAAGTGCTATCAAAAAGCCAAGGCCGTCTACGAGAGTCAAGTTGCCAGTGCTCGCAGCTATATCCAAGCTGGGAAAGATGCAACGCAGGCAAATATCGCAAACGACTATTCGAGAAAAGAGTATTTCAAAAAACAGAGAGAAGAGGTCGAGCGACTAAATAATGAAGTCATCGCCCGAGCCAAAGCTCAGTTTAAAAAGGCGCAGCGCGCCTGTAAATAAGTAAGAAGACGCAAACGTCTCTTGCGATATACATCACAAAACACAAACAAACACCCTGCCCTTGGCGGGGTGTTTTCGTAAGTGACTATCTCTTGAATTGATTAACAATACACATACACACTCCACGTACCACTATCGGATGATGATAAACGACTGTGAACTTTCGTTGTATATCTTATTAGTCTCTGCTGCCATGATCTCTTGCCATACTTCCGTATTATTTTCTCTTGGCGACGAGTTTGATTGTGTGGGTTGTTCTTTTTGTATGTGCAATTGTTTCTCGAATGTTGGATATGTGGGTGCTGCGATTTCATAATATCCTCTATTGCGGGCATAGTGTGATGTGAATCCATTGGTTGATTTTTTGTCTTCTAGAATCCGAAAGACAGTTGTGTCTATATCAATTACCCCTCGATTGTAGAGTGCTTGAACCATCTGTTGAGCTAACACTTCAGAATAGTCCATCATTGCTGTACCAATCCCAAGATTCTGTTCAGTAACTTCAAACGTATTACCGGTAACTCTAATCCCTCCAGGGGTGGAATTAAATTCCAGTTTCATTATGCCGACAGAGCTATGTGTATCATTTCTACGAAGTCTGATGATGACCGTCCCTTTTATACCAAATTGCTGTACTGAGATACCGTTTTCCACTGTAATGGTGAGCGTAGTTTCATGTGGTTTTCCTGATGAAATATCGCCTAACTGAAATGGCACATCTCGTGATCCACGAGCAAATAGTATTTTTCCTTCCTGTGTGATGGATGCCAGATCAGCGGGAATATGAAGCCGTTCGTTCATAGTATTATTTGTATTCGTCAACACAGGTGATGAAAGTATTGGTCGTTCTCTTATAGATGTCGCGCGATGGGTCAGCATGTCATACGATGGATCATCGTGAAGGATACGATCTGCATACGCTTCCCGTAATGCTTTGTATTCAGCACTGCTTTTTAGATTCGCATCGATAAGTGCTGTAAACCGATCAACTCCCCCAATGCGATGGACGCCCCCATATGGGCCAGTGATGAGCTCTTTCATGGCGGCTATTTCTGCATTGGTAAATTCACGAGCTTGAAGGAGATTGATCGTTGCTGAGTGGAGAAATGGCTGATTCGTGAGAAGTTCATGTGTGTGGACCGCCCAAGGGATTTCAAGTCCGACTGCCCATGGCTCTGTCAGGAGACGATCAAGCATAAATGAGAGGATCCCTGTCTTGTTTCCTAGCCATATCACGCCGTCATGGATCGGAATAGGTGTGTTTAGTAAAAGATCAACGATGACGAGGATCGTACCCCAGAATCCACCAAACAGTGATTGATGGTTATCAAATAGTGAATACCCACGAATAACCGGTACATTTGCTTTGTATTCGACATTTTTCCATTTCTCGGGTGATTGGGGGGAAATTTCCTTCAGAACCGCTGGAATCCTAAGAACGGTCCGCTCTCCCATCGAATGACCGTTTATTTCTACTGTTGTACGTGTACTATCTAAAAATACCAATTAGACACTCTGTGTATCAGCGTTCAAATTTTCCCCACCAGTGTCGACGCTATAGATAGCAGCACTCATCGTTTCGAGCGTATCAATCACCTAATCTGCCTCATGCTCAAAGGTATATGGTGCGGATGTGTCCATCGTTTTTTCCGAACCCATGAGAGAGAGTGATAGATCGACCATCCGTTTTCCATCAACACCGTACTCCGGAAGTAGTTCTTCCGACTGATTGATCATGGCTAAATGATTTGCTCCAAACCCGTGGACATTGACACGGATATGATCGGCATTTCGAAGTGCGTCAAGAGTAAAGAGACGCAATGCTTTATTTCTCTGTTGCTCACTCATCGATGCAAAAATTTCTACATCCTTTTGGGACAGCGATATGGTGAAAAGATGTGGTGTCCCTTTGACACCATACGTTCTACCCGTCATGCCCACATACTCCATTGACGTATATCCGGATGCAAAGAGTTCTTATTACGAGATCAACCCGAATGTCGCCAATAAGCTCAGCTTTATCCGCTCGAATCATCCCCTGCATGACTGTGTACATGGCATCGACAAAGATGTCAGCAACAGCTTGGCGTGCTTGAGATTCCTGACCCAGCGCTCCAAAATGGTACGATATATAGTTGCTCTACCATGTCATCCATGAAGGTAATAGTCGAATTCCCGCAACCCGCCCCGTCTGTATATTGGGCGCTGGGTTGGAACGCACATTCTGTGTTGTGGGTTCGATGGTTCTGGATTTTGACAAACATTGTCTGACAAACTGTGCAGGGAAAAATTGTGATACCATGTTTGAACCGAAACGATTCGCAAGATGTCTCATTTCGGTCATAGAAAGAAACGGGGGGGATACAAGGGTCTCCGCATCTGATTGGGCTTGAGCTAGAGCCTGTGAAGAAATACAAACAGGCACATCTTTGGCATACACTGACCGCACCACTAATGGCTCCATTAGGGAAACAACGAAAAACATGATCACAGAAGTTTGCATGATACGTGTAGCCATCTGACCAAAGATGGGTCACCAACCTGGATTGGATATATCGCGTTGATCAGTTTTGATATGTGTATATGTGTCCATTTATTTCACCCTACCTATGATCAAGTCTGATGCCGGCAATCCGGGAACCCGATCACCCACAATATCTCGATAAAAGCCATAGTAATCAAAGACGCGCGTCATAATACCCGGATCACCCGCTAAATCCTCTATCCATTTCATCCCGACTAATATTTCATCTGAGATGGGTCCCATACATAATACAATGGTGCAGAATAATGATCTGCATGGGGAATATCGATAAAGCTGTCGTACGCACTTTTCCCCGCATCTGGGCCCCAATTACTCCGACCAGCTTGTGCAGTTGAAGGATAAAAGATTCCTGTTTTTGGATCAGTATACCCATCGCCAGGCGGTACCGCCACTATATGACCTTTAGACTCAACCAGGTTTTCTACAATACCCACAGTAAAATATCCATTATTTGCATATTCTTGTGCTGTGGATCCATCTACTGCGATCCAACCTAAATCCTTTGCATCAGACGTCAGTAGCCAATCATACTGATCATTTGCGGTCATTTTATGCCCATCCAACCATCGCGGTAACGGAACATATTCTCCAGTTACCAGTCGAAATCCATCTGCCCAATCGGTCACGGCTATAATACAAAATGTATTGCCATTTGATGGTTGAAAACGGGTATTATTAGGATCATCAACATTAAACCAACGTAATACGTGTAAATAATTTTCTCGTGATATGCTTGTCATAGGATTTGGTAAATCCATTTGATTAATCGGCAACCACTCCTCCTGTCTAGTCCAAACACGACGTCCATCGGGCGTGTACTCCGCCGCAAATGTAGTTCCATCCGGATAAATGTTCAAATTAATATATTCATCTGGAACAGCGAATCGCGTTTCTAATCGCTGAAATACATGTTGGTTGCTAGACGTGACGGTAATAACATCACTAGTATTGTCTACCTTTGAGGGAACAAATGGTGCTGCATTAGCTATTACTATGCCTTTATCATCAAAGTATTGTGATGAAGCACGTGTTAGCCAATATTCATTCGTTCCGGTCATTCGTTGTAACAATTCTGTACGATTAGCGGAAAGCCGTTGGTATACCACTGAATACCCTTCGGGAAGTTTGTTTATGCTTAAATTTACTGTCGGTTTATATGTCCCAGCATACGAGTTGGTAGGATCAGTATCTTCAAATGTCAAAGACAGATCAATTTGAACTTTCGAAGGTAAATTAGGATTGACCATAAATGGCAATTTCCCTAATTCAGTTGAGTTAACTGCTACCCCTGAACCGTGATATGCATACATATAATATTCATAGTTATGGTCCATATCGTGTGGTTGCACATATCCGGGAGGCGTGATAAATATAGGTAGTAAATCACCATTAGGTGTCCGTATCTGTGCTCCAAATGCTTCACCAAGCGTTGAAGATGCGTTGCACATACCATTCCCATTTGAAAAAAATCCTTGTCCATGAGTGTTCTCTCCTGCAGTAAGTTTATCTGAAGGATCGATAATATCAGTAAACACGAGAGTATCTCCAGGAACTAAGTGATGTTCTCCAAATCGAGTGATTGCCTCTACAGAATTCCACATTAGCGTACTGATATTACCTGGGGCCCCAGCTCTATAGCCATAGTTGTATTTAGTATCCTTCTCGATAAACAATGAAACACGAATGTCTACACGTCCATTAATCGGGTTAATCTGATATGCATTAGAATCCCAAAAATCCGTTAGATTTAGCGTTGATCCTTTAAGCGGCATTGATGCAGTATTTTCTTCACCAACATTCACCGATCTATTTAGATTTTCTTCAGACTGTCTTTCTTCAGTCATAAGAGTGGTACTTGACATATCTGAAGATTCTTTCTGGGTATCTAAAGAAGCTTCACCGAATAAAGAAGACTCTTGCCCTCGTTGAAAAGAGGCAGAAATAGATTGTTTTTCTTCTTGCCCACGTATTACCTGAGTAGCTTGCTCTTTAGTATTCTGCTGTGTATTGGCCTTTGATATGACGTGGCTAGTTGAAATGAATAACGCAAAAAAAACTAATACGACACCCATCGCAAGTAACCCAAAAGCAAGTCTAAAAGTATTTGATTGTTTAGTTGCTTGCGTTTTTACTTCATTTACCTTGACTTGAGACACGCGTTTCTCCTGAATAATTGTTTTTCCGGATAGCGCTTTATCTTTATTCGTCCCTAGATGATACTCTACGATCCGCCCTCCATTAGCTGTATTTAATCTCACAAATATTGTAGTCGGCGATTCACGCGCGTTTTGTGCATCAAGAAACGAGGAATAGCTTTTTTTTGTTGACAGTGAAATCCATTCCCCCGTTGTTGGGATTTGGACTACTGTCCCTTGTTCGTCTATCAGCTGAACAGTTGCATCGTCAGTGACGATACGATATGCCTGTTTTTTGGTGATCAGCCAATCAGCTACGAGAAACTGTTGATCATCGACACGGGCGAGAAGATCTAGATCATTATAATGTGTATACCCTTGCATCTGATCTCGCATGTATCGAATCTCACTTGCATAGTCCTCTCGATTAGCTTCTGACTCCGGAAGTGAATTAAATTCGGGCCGTGTTGGTATTTCCTGAAGAAGATGGTGTAGTCTCTCTGTAATTTCTGCTGTATACGCCTGAAATGATATTATGAAATAATTTTCAGCAATTTTCTCAAAAAAATGCCCCGGAATGACACCTTGTGAATCGAAAATATGGGCGTTTATTGTTTGTACCCTATCTTTCACTCGATCATAATTGTGAAAGTTCTGATACAGGTGACGTTCATCTGCTATCACCTGTCTCAACAGCGTATATATTGAAGATGATTCACCAAATGATTGGTACGCTGTTCTGGAGATTTCAAACGCTTTTGCATTAGCAAATACCCGAATATCTGCGGTTTGTTGTTCTTGTAGGATATGCTCATTTGATATTTGAGCATATAGTTCTTCATAAATACGCTCCGCAAGAATTGTTTCAAATTGCTTTGTCTTATTGATCGCCAAAGGATATATATTCGGATCGACAAAGACGCTTGATATGCGTGTTTGAACATCATGTTTTCTCCATATGGCATCGATATCAATTGTGTCATCCTCTACTAAATCTAACGATTTCTGTACAGTAGCGGTGTGCATTTGTATAGCTTCCAGTATCTTAACTATGATCGATGTATCTCTCGTCATCTGCGCTGCTTCTACGAGCCGTAATATAGCAAGAGCTTCTGGAAGATACTCTGCATCATACATCACCTCTCCGTTTAGCGGATTTTTATTAAATAGCTTTATTACCACGTTCGGATCAGAGGTTGTCTTCAGAGCCTCTATGATTCGATGGTATTTGAGCGCTCTTGTCGGCACTTCACTGATCGGAATCTGTAGAAAAGCCAGGGCCATGTAAAGTTGGCTATCGAAGAGTGTCTGATCAGTGAGCTGCTTCATTGCATAGATACCTTCAACAATCTTTAACTCCTCCCCCGTAAGTTCTACAAACTGCCGATTTGTGCCATCCTGTAGTATGAGTTTTGTAGCACTAGGTATCATCCCTGGCTGGGAGAGCTCTACATGGTTCAATTGCGTGGGGATAGCCAGCATCTGTGTCATACGAATAAGTTGCACTATTTTCCACCGCTCGGGGTGCATCCAAGCTTTGACAGCATTAAGGACTCGTGAAGTATTCCCGATAAACCGTTGAAACGCGTTTGGAGCACATGATTCCCCGAGGATATTGGGTTGTATGACCATCGCGATACTCACAGCACGATCTACGCGCTTCGTTGGACATTGGTCAACTTTTTCCCCTGCTTCCAATACTGCTTTAGCTATCTTCTCTGTTTGATTCACTGGAACCGTTGTGTTTGCGTATGAATTCAACATTTCGATTTGAGCAAAAAGGTCACGCGCCTGCTGGATCGAAGGGATAAATCCGTTTGCTACCAATGCTGATATGATCAGACCTACCCCGAGTGCTCTCCAGAAAAAGTCTTTGGAATACTGTGTACGGATTGATACAAGTCGTTGTTGTAGATGGTCGACAATTTCAGAAAAACGCGTTTGAAGTATGTGTGAAAGCGAAGATGCAGCACCTATACCCTTTTGTGTAAACAATAGGGATACCGACGAAAGCACGGTGGTCATTTTTCGTATGATCGGCATACCAGCTTGGGTGATGTGTGATCCGTTTTTTCCGTATAGATGAACCAGAAGTGTCGTGCCCCAGTATACAGGAATCCCACCTAGAGACCAAAATGCGTCTTTTGCATCAAATCCATGTCCGACAAACCCAAATGCCGGATAGGATAATTGTAAAAAGGCGTAACTTACAGACATGGCGACGCCAACCAATCGAAAAATGACCTCCCAAATTCTATTCAAACGAAGTCGCTGAACGATAATCATCAGTCCTAAATCATATGCCGCAGTAGCAGCCAGACCAAACCCGAGCCAGCCAAAGTTCCACCGCCAGACATTGTAATCCATGGTCGCAAACGGCCCGATAAATAGCTGTAAGTTTTTGATAAATCGTGGGTAAAATCCGTATACATCCGCTGAAAGTGACTCGATGAGCCATTGAGCTCCGGCTATCAAAACTCCAAGCGCTGTTACTATGATCGCTCGTGGCATCATCGACGAAAGATTATCGGTGCGTGTCTGTAACGCTGACGAGCGAATCATCTCTCGAGCGGATCGATACACGTGTGCTGCGAGTGTGGGGATAGGACTATACAACCCGATATATATGGAAGCCACCATGCCGAGAAGTGCGGTCGTCACTATCCACATCGCCCCTGGCTCTATAGCAAAGATGACGATTGTAGCCACCCCCCCCATAACCAACACTTTATCGAGCATCGAAGCAAAGAGATCGAGTATCTTTTGAAAATATGGCTTCGCCTTTGTCACAAAAGCCTCACTATACCAAGTGGCTTGTTCAAGTAGGGCGACCATACGGCGCTTTTGTACAGTGTCATGGGGATTGATACCGTGTCTCTGATTGTGCCACCAGGCACCGACTCGATTTCCGATAGAAGAAAGCATCCTCCCGATGCTCCACGAGCGCTTTGCTAATGCCGATTGGAATACCATCGTCAATACATATGTGGCCACCCCCGCGCTTTCAACAACCCAATCATATATATCAACGATACTACCGGAAAATCCATGGAATGGTGATCCATGGGCCTCTCCGATAAAAAGAAACGCTCCAGCTAACCCGATGAATGTGAGTATCTGACGAGGTGTCGATACTTTCTGAAGTGCCGGCACTGTTCGGACCAGAAAACCTATCCAACTAAAGGCAAGCGCTGCTGCCATGATGCCAAA
>CAZQGM010000049.1:0-8371 GCA_964592885.1 uncultured Gammaproteobacteria bacterium | reverse complement strand
CTTTTTTTTTTTTTTTTGACTATTGGTGATATATCAGCTGCGACCGGATATCAGTCAGCATACATCATCAAAGATGGCCGAACGGTACTAGGCGATGGTGGTGGTGTATGCCAGGTTTCAACGACCCTATTTCGAGCCGCGCTCGATGCAGGACTTCCAATCGTAGAACGTCATGAACACTCATATCGTGTTCACTACTATGAAGAGGGAGGGTTTAAACCAGGTCTTGATGCAACTGTTTTTTCGCCATCTGATGATTTTAAATTCTTAAATAATACATCTGAGCACATCCTTATACAAACGTCGGTCGATGTCGAAAATCTGACTGCAACATATGATTTATATGGCACCTCTGATGGGCGGAAGTCCGAAATATACGATCACAGTGTATATGGAGAGTCTGCTCCTCCAGCACCTCTCTATCAAGATGATCCTACCCTCCCGGTTGGAGTGGTTAGGCAAGTTGATTTTTCTTCATGGGGCGCCAAGGCAGTGTTTAAATACAAAGTGACTCGAGGCACAGAAATACTGACAGAGCAAACATTCACTTCAAATTACCGTCCATGGCAAGCTATATATTTACGCGGGACAAAACAGTGATGTGCACTATGGATGTCCAAGTGAAAAAAATTATTCTTGTGGGTGGGTGTTTTGATATTCTCCACTACGGTCATGTGGAATTCTTGCGGCAAGCTCGCGCACTAGGTGACCATCTTATAGTACTTCTAGAGTCAGATAGTCGAATAAAACTTCTAAAAGGATATAGTCGTCCATTTCACACACAGGCTATACGAAAAAAGATGCTTGAAGCTATACGATATGTAGACACCGTCATAGTACTCCCAGAACACATGACCCACGAAACATACGAACGCATTACCGGTGACATCCATCCAGCTATTATTGCGGTCACCGCTGGCGATCCGATTTTGAAGCGAAAGCTCGAGCTTGCTACATCAATCGGCGCAGAACTTATCACTATCACTCGTACTGACGCTCCATCTACAACGGATATTGCCACCATACTCGGACTTGAGTAAGGGGCTGATATTTGAAAAGAATATACGTATGTCTATGACTATCCTTGCTATTGAATCATCCTGTGATGAGACGTCCGCATCAGTCGTTATCGATGGACGGATCATTGTATCAAACTCTATAGCGACTTCATCGGCTATGCATGAAAAATGGGGTGGCATAGTCCCTGAAGTAGCAGCTCGAGAACAACTCAGGTGCATCATACCGGTCATTAAAGAAGCCTTAGAGCCTCTCAACCGTAGCGGTAATCTATCTGTTGAACAAGTCATCCAAAAACATGTTGATGCCATCGGCATCGCGGTCGGACCAGGACTCATCGGGTCACTCCTTATCGGAGTAGAAACGGCAAAAACACTCTCATACCTTTCGCAAAAGCCTCTTTTACCCGTCAATCATGTACTCGCACACATGTACGCTAATTTTTTGACACCCGAAAATGATATCCGGTTTCCTGCCATTTCTCTCGTTGTGTCTGGAGGGCACACAGAGCTATTTCATATGACTGATGAACGCACGCTCTCGTGGATTGGTGGGACGATTGATGACGCAGCAGGAGAAGCATTTGATAAATCTGCCCGGTTGTTGGGATTCGGATCCCGGGGTGGGATGGCGATACAAGAAGCGGCACGTGCGTTTAAACAACAAACAGTACATATCCCTTTAAAACTTCCTCGACCACTTATCCATGATGATACCCTCAACTTTTCATTCTCAGGTCTTAAAACTGCTATCAACCGAGAATGGAAGCAATCTGTAGAGCATTCAGATGAAGTGACGTCACTGTTTGCCTACGAAGTTCAAGAATCTATTACTGATGTACTCGTTGAAAAAACACTGCGGGCAGCAGAGATGTATAACGCACAGTCAATACTACTTGGTGGAGGAGTAGCCGCCAATATCAGATTGAGGGATAAGTTTTCTAGTCATCCGAGTGTTATAGCGGAGCAGCGCAGATTTTTCTGTCCTCCAGTTCATCTATGCACAGACAATGCTGCGTATATTGGTAGCTATGCGTATTTCAGAAGTACGCCAGTTGATTGGAAAACGATTCAAGCAACGCCAAATCTCTCTGTTGAAGTCACTATGTAGAAATCCATCTTGTGTCTTCCGTCTTCTCGCATTCTTGAGTGCGTCCGCTTGGTATCGAACCAAGGACCCCCACTTTATAAGAGTGGTGCTCTACCACTGAGCTACGGACGCATTTTCAATGAGGGTATTTTATACCTTTTTTGGTACAAATTGCTACGCGTATAATCTCTGCGTGTTTTTTATTTTACAGTAAGTGCAAGAAGGAGTTGTTTCATCTCTGTTTCGATTTCAAACGCTTTTTTTTGTGTCGCGCCAAAAACAACGTATCCAAGTCTGTGGTATCGAAGCAGATTTGAAGAGGTAATAACGACGCCTTCTTTTGATTTTTTGTCAAAAAGTACGGGCCCAAGCGCTGTATGTACTTGATTAAATGTCACATTCGCCGATTCACTAAATACAAGAGAGTTGTCCGAACAGATATATCGATCTGACATAAAGTCTTTGCCAATAAGTTTCTCTGCCATGCTCCATACAAATGTTCCACCAGTTCTCCGAACGTTGCTTTCTGCTACATACATCTCTCCATTTTTTGATGCGACAAAGTCGATATCAAAAAAACCCCGATATCCAGATGTGGCATACTGTTCCGCTATATAAAACCCTGTATCGATAAGCCGTGCGGTTATCCGATCTGACAGGATTGACTCATTGATTTCTATCCCATGAAATACCCCGTTTTTATCGACGCGTGCGCCACAGTGGTACAAAAAATCAATTTTTCCATTCTTTGCTATTTTAAACTCGACATCAGGAAATCCTCCTGCAACAGAAAAATTTACATTTATGTATGATTCAATGATGATCGGGAATAGATTCCAGTAGGCATCCTTTTTAAACGTCTTCATGATCGCTTTTTCACACGCAGCATACTCACTTGGTAATTCGCCTTCTCGAAATATCAGCACCCCGAACCCAGAATGACCTTTATTCGTCTTAATGACGACGCCATGTTCGCGTACGTATTTATGAGCAGCAATTTTAGCAGCATCATGGATACCTGACACTACTACCCCATCAGCTGTTTTTAAATCTGGTTCGCGAGCTGCACTTTGCTGGGCTAGTTGCCGTATACCTGATTTGCTTCCGAAAAAGTTCACTGTCCACCCAGACTCTTCTTCTGGCGCTTCAGGGGTATATACCGTGATTCCCTGGGCTCGGAGTGCGTCAACGAGGTCATAAAATTGCTCAGATGCAGTATAGCTGATCAGTGTCAGTTTTTTTACGGAATTTGCAGCTACCACAAGTTTTGCCATGAGTGATGGGTCACCAATAATGTCTCGGCATAACATGCCTGAATGCGCTTTCGGATTAAGCGCGGTGACCTGCTTAACACCACATACTTCTTGATAATATGAGATAAACGATGGGTCAAGTGGCTTTGGAGAGATGAATATCGCATCTGGCTCATCAACGATAGAAAATAGTTCCTTATCTGCCAAGTCCGCATTTTCTTCAATTTCAAGAGCTCGCGCTATCGGATCTGAGATCGCTTGAATAAATGGCCACACATCTTCAGAAAGATTGAAAATATACACGATTTTCTCGTGACGTTTTGGGGGCTGACTGGCAGGATCTTCGGAAGAATTTTCAAGAGTCATAGAATTTAACAATAGAATTTAGTGTATGCTTTTTTGGAGCGTTGTAAAGAGAGGAAATTATAATCGCGCACGTTGGGTAATTTCTGCTTCTACTAACTCTCGTGATCGACCGTATTTCAGTCGCGATAACTGCACTATTGCTTCAGCAATTTTTGGATTTTTGGCTTCCATGACTTTACTCATATCTTTGGTCAAATCCAATGAAAACGGTTTTACCGGTTCATTTCGGACAATCGTTTTAATGTATGCATTATATTTGTCGATATTTATGAGATCTGTTTCGTTAAACACCGGCTGAAATTCGTGCTGTAGATAATTTGCATCCGTAACGCCGACGCGAAACGAAACAAGTGTACCGACGTTGCCAAACACCGCATTTTTCACCTCTTCGTCCATTTGTCCGATAAACTGGTTAGCGACGACGAGATTCAAACGATATTTCCGAGCTTCAGAGAGGATTTGGGCAAAATCGGGAGTGGCAAAGTTTTGAAATTCATCGACATAAAGAAAAAAGTCTCGACGTTTTGACTCTTCTACGTCTTGCCGACTCATAGCGGCCATAAGGATTTTTGGAACCAAGATGAGACCTAGGAAATTACTATTTTCTTCACCGAGCTTTCCTTTTGCTAAATTGATAAGTAATATCTTCCCCTCGTCCATCGCCTGCCTGAAATCAAGTGTCGATTTTGATTGCCCGATAATGTTCCGCATGAGTTTATTGGTGATAAATCGCCCGAACTTAGACACGATATAATCAAGGACCTCTGATTTATGAAAGTCAGCGGTTTGTGCTATTTGATCTGTCCAGTATCGCCGTACGATTGGGTCTGTGACCCGTGGAAGAAGTTCCTGGACGAAATCCGGTCGCTGGAGTGTCTGGACCACTTCTATAAATGTACCCCCTGGCATGGCTTGTAGGACAGTCAACATTGCATTTCGGATAGCGTGTTCAAATCGAGGACCGATAATGCCAGTTTTCATCGGATCAAAGAGCTTGTACATAAGTCCAACGATGGACGTCGCAACGAAATGCATTTCTTGCTCTGATTTTGCCTCGATCATATTGAGTCCCATCGGTCTATCGACATCAGATGGATCAAAATATATGACATCTTCTGCACGTTCGGCTGGTATGCGCTCTAAAATACCACTAATAAGATCTCCATGAGGATCGATAACCGCGACTCCCCTTCCCGCTTTAATATCTTGCAACACAAGTTCTTCAAGAAGCTGAGATTTTCCCGTACCTGTTTTTCCGATGATATACATATGACGCCTACGATCGTCATCGTCCACGAAAATCGGTCGATCCACTCCCCGATATCGCGATATGCCCATAAATAATCCACTTTGCGGTATCTGCATGGGAGCAGGTGCGCGTTTAGCATTAAGCCAAAAGATATGAGGCGTTTCGATCGTTTTATTTGGAAGATGAAAAATAGTCGCCAATTCGTCGGTATTGAGCACTGAATATTGTTTGAAAAATGGCAGGTTCATAATTGGAAAATACCGATAAATAAAATCGGTCATAAACAGTGATTTGAGTGGGACCTTCACTTTTGTGAAGTGATTTGTCTCGCACTGATACTGCTCAAACGATGCCATGATATTCTCAAGATGCATATCAGCCTGCTCTTTCGTCTGGGATGATACGACGACGCGGATGACTGCATTGAATCCAAGTTTTGACGTTTTATGCTCGACAGCTTCAAGTGTTTTGGGGTCGACACTAAAACTGGCTTTTTCCGGATTTGCCTCATTTTTCTTTGTTTTACTGATAAATGATCGTCCCAGCGACTTCCATTTGCTTCCTGCTGGCTGAATGAGTAGTTGGATGACAGCACCTTCGCCTTCTGACATCTTGGCCAATACTGACGTTATGGAAGAGAGTGTATCTGTTGGAAGATCACGATATGTCCGAATAGGAAGATATTCTGAATATTTGAGCGTCAGGCCAGCAAATGAGACTTTTCCATTTTCCGAAAATATCGAATACTCATCTACCTGTTTGATGTCTGCACCGGGATATGCTCCATGAATCTGCTTTTCCACTAAGTCGACGAGTTTCGAAGGAACTGCAGCATAAAATCGTATATCCTCACGTTTGGCGACGATCTCAAATGCGATATGTTCTTGGGGTTTTAAAAACGACCAAAATCCCCCTTTGTGTATACCATATATCGAAGCAAATAGCTGTTCAGCCGCGTCAATTTTGATCTCATTTTCCCGTGGTACAGCAATCTGCATGAGGATATATGATAGCGACCGCTCTTCTCTATCCCGATATTTCCACAGAAGAAATGCTATATAGCCCGCCAGTGCAAGCATGCCAAGGATACACAGAATAATCAGCATAGACATACCAACCCATCCTGCCTGGTTTAACACATCGTACATCTGATCTTGCGTATCCATTTATTCCCTTACCCTGACCCATGCAGGGCCAATTTTTTTGATACCAACATGCATCCTTTTTAATTGTCTCACACACCATTCAGCTAGCCACCTAGCAGAATTGCCAATTTTTTTATGAAGCGCTATCTCTATTTGATCATCTGTCAAAGGGAGGACAATCGTCTGAAGCGTTGGCGGTATATTTGCCCCCGATGGTTGGACCCCCAACTGTGATACTGGCTGAGGGATGGATACGACAGTTGGCGTCATAGATACACCAGCTGCTGTCACCTCTTTTGGTATATCGATCTCTGGTGCTGCATCACGTAACCCTACCGAAAAATCAGGAGTAAGACCGCGTGGCCCAGACTCTTTATTTATCGATCCGGTAGCATTCACCGGAGTGACGGGTTTTTTGACTTGCTGAGCTGAAGGATCTGGCGAGACTACCATATATCCATTCTAGCAAAGATCTGGATGCTTATGTGAAGATAGAAGTCGAAGTCTTTACGATTTATGGAATACTACGGCCAATCGGGAGTCCCACAGATAGGACAATGCAGAAAAAACACCTAGATATATGACATCGCCTATGAGCGTATTTCGAAAAAATGGTATCCCGGCACTATAGCATTCAATGAGCCCAGCAATGGTATGCGGGTATAGTGAGGAAGCAGAAGCCCACACAGCAAAGTTAGTAAAGAGAAAAAATATGAGTGAGGAAAAAATACTTGCCCCTATAAGCACGCTCACACCACTTCTCTTTATACTCTTCCCAATAGCTGCGGCAATCAGAAGTGAGCCATACACTGCCCACATAGATGAATGAAATCCGTATATTAAGTCGGAGATAAGCATCGAGATAATCACAAGCACTGCTGCTTTTTCAAAACCAAACCGTCGCCCACCCATAAGAGCCATTGCTCCCATACCAGTCATATTCGGCAGATGTGGTATCAGTCGAGACAAAAATGCAGTAAGTGCGTATGCAATCATTTCCATAAGTTAATCCTTATTTAACAGGTGAATACACCCACTCTACAATATCTCCGTTTTCTATCTGTGTTTTATCAGCAGCCGATGTCAAACTATGTCCGTTCACCGATACGATCCAGGCTTTCGTATTGTCTGATTCGTATGTACCAATTTTTTTCACAAATACCCCAAAATCATACTGTTTTGTCTCAAGTGGCATTTGCTCGCGTTTCACGACATCTGACAGAGCTTCATATGGAGTACGTGCCAAAATTCCTGAGTATGTCGTTACTCGATCTCCTGTATCAAGGATTAGCGTTACGGAAGTCTTTTTGGTCTCCTGAGTGTTGGTCGACGCTGCTGGTGTCACCATCGGCGTGCGAACGGGCTTTGTCCACCCAAGATATATGCTCCCTGCAAAAAGAACGAGAATAATACCAATACCTGTGATTCGAAATAGATTCTGTTTCATACAATATCGTTCGTACCGAAGTATCGATAAATCACCCCATTCTTCGGCAAGTTTAGAGATTTTATCATATTTGACGTATATGCGTGCTTTGCTAACTGAGGAGGACGTTTGTTTGCTCCAATGATCATGGCTGATGGTTGGACTGGATATTGCGTCATCCCCTGCTCACGAATCATCGTTAGGTAATAAATGATCGATAAGATAATCCACGGAGATTCTGGATTCGCTTCATTAGGTTTTATGACACCATCAACGGGTTGACTGATTTTTTTAGACTGCTGAAGTACTATCTCTCTAGTATGTAGAACTGGTGTTTGTAGAGTCTTATGGATATTAGGCGACCTATGAAGCAATAGGTAATACGCGATGAATAGCGATACCTTATGTAGAGCTATCGTTTTTTTCTTACGGATCAGCAGCTTCTCACGCTTTTGAGCTACTCGCTCCACATATGCTTTTTTCGTTCGCTGTACGAGTTTTGCTTCGTAATTGGTAATGCGTGCTATTTGAAGTCGTACTAATCGCATGAGTCGTCGCTGATTTTTAAAATGTTTTTTTTCTCTTCGGGATACATGTATATCCTTTGGCACTACTCCCATAGATATTTCATGAACGCTTCTCTTATGGCGTTTTCTTTTGATTTTTGCCTCTTTATAGACTCGTTTTTCCTTTATAGCACTGAGCATCGGAGTCTGTTTTTCACCGATCGCAGAAAACACCGTTTCTTGATTTTTTTTCTTTTGTTTTTTTTTGCTTTTTTTTTCTATATTTACATTTTGTAGAGTGTGTTTATTTTGTCTCTTTT
>CAZQGM010000048.1:0-8378 GCA_964592885.1 uncultured Gammaproteobacteria bacterium | reverse complement strand
CTAAATGATTTTGATTCCGGTGAGAAACAAACAATAACGTTTTGGGAATCACCTGTAAGGATGATTTTTCCAAGCTGCGAAGCCTGAAGCGTCGAAAAATTCGACTTCAGCTCACCTGTCGAAACGATTTCAGCTAGAATCGATCCGGCAGACGCATTATTCAGACTCATTGCAGATGGGGATCCACCAGTAAATGCGGTATCATTCACATCGTACCAAGGCATACGGCCTTTGAGTGCGTAGTACCGTACGACGGCTGATTGGACCTCAGATACAGAGTTTCGTACGCCGGTATCTGTACCTTTTTTCAGTTGTTCAAACGGATCAAGAGCACCGATGAGACCGATTGCGAGAGCTCCGAGTAATGCGATAACGATGAGAAGTTCCACCAAGGTAAAACCTTGCTTGTTAAATATCTTCATGGTCTCACCTCCTTCACATATGGCAGTTATAAATACGAGGTATATTGCCTTATATATCTACACTACAGTCTTTGAGTGGGGGGTGTCAATGAGGGGGGGATGGGGGGGGAGTTGAAAGTTCGTAAAGTAAAAAGTTTATAAAGAATGTGCTTACGAACTTTACGAACTTTATAGACTTTACGAACTTTTTACTTAAATTGTGTCGTCAGATTATAGATCGGTGTGATAACGGATATAATGATAAACCCTACTCCGACGCCTAATACGACCATAATGATCGGTTCAAGTGCTGTTGTAAGCCCTCGAACCAGAATTTCCACTTCAGATTGGAAATACGTCGACAGCTTAAGAAGCGTCTCATCGAGCTTCCCTGTCTCTTCGCCTACTTTGACCATCTGAGAGACGATAACAGGAAACTCTTTGTGTTTTGCAAATGTTTCCCCGAGTGGAAACCCTTTTTCGACTTTTTTTGTCACATCATCTATGGCTGTCCGATAGACCACATTTCCCATAGAGTCACGGAGTATCTTTAAGGCGTCAAGAATGTGAATACCTGACGATATAAGCATCGACAGTGTTCTGGTAAATTCTACCAATATCGATTTGGTCATAAGATTTCCATACACCGGGAGCTTCAGTATGAGAGAGTCGACGAGGTATTCACCAAATACCGTCTGATGCCATTTCCGGAACGCATACAATGTGCCTATGACCATAATGATAGCAAGCCACCACTTGGTTGAGATAAAGTCAGCAATCCCGATAAGAAGCTTCGTTGCTGCAGGAAGCTCAAGATCAAATTCAGTGTATAGTTCAGACAATTTTGGCATGACAACCACCATCATGATACCAACGACGACAACCATCCCAACGACGATAATGGTCGGATAGATAAGCGCACCGGATACTTTTCCTTTAAAATCTCGCTCCGCTTCCATAGTTTCTGAAAGCCGGGCTAGTACCTTATCAAGAAGTCCTGATGTCTCCCCAGCGCGGACCAGTGATATATATATAGAGGTAAATTGCTTTGGATATCGGGAAAGTGCCGCCGCAAGCGTCCCACCGCCAACGACAGTCCGTTCGATTTCCTCAAGCATCGTGACAAGCTGTGGATTGGTCGCTTGTGCGCGCAAAATCGTCAACGCTTCGGGAAGGGATAACCCGGCGGTAATCATGGTCGACAGTTGTCTGGTAATATTGACGACATCTGTAAATGATATCCGCTGAAAATGATGCATGACATCGGTAAAAGACGATTCTTCCGATACTGCTAGAGAGATGACAAACAGTTTTTTATCCCGCAGAAGTCGAAGCGCTTCTGTTTTATCCATCGCATCCACAAGCCCTGTCGTAGGCTTTCCATCGTCAGATACTGCTTTATAGCGAAAATACCCCATAAATTATGCGCCCCGTTTCAATAGTCGAACCAAATCATCTGGCCGAAGTGCATACTGTGTCGCGATATCCATACTGATTTTTCCATCTCGCACAGCCCCAGCAAGCGATGTCTCAAGTGATGTCATGGAAAATTCAGCAGACGTCATGATTACGTTGTCTAGTTGATGTGTTTTCCCGTCTCGAATGATAGATTTCACTGCAGGTGTTCCGGTCATAATCTCGCAGACAGGTATACGGTCGCCGTTGAGAGCCGGGATGAGACGTTGAGATACGATACCTTCCAAGACGTTGGATAGCTGTAATCGCACCTGCGACTGTTGATGTTCTGGAAATACATCAACGATACGGTCAATCGTTTGCGGCGCAGAGTTTGTATGAAGGGTCGCAAATACCAAATGTCCTGTCTCTGCGATCGTCAGCGCAGCTTGGATAGTCTCGAAATCGCGCATTTCTCCAATCAAAACCACGTCTGGGTCTTCCCGAAGGACACTTCGAAGCGCTACATTCCACGAGAGAGAATCCTCATGCATCTCACGTTGAGATATGATCGACAACCCTTGAGGATAGATATATTCAATTGGATCTTCGATGGTGATGATGTGGGACGGCTTCGATTCATTGATCAGCTGAATCATGGAAGCGAGTGTCGTCGTTTTGCCTTGTCCGGTCGGACCAGTGACTAGGACAAATCCCTGTTGTAATTTGGTAAAGTCAGCAACAACACTTGGCAATCCCAAGTCCTCAATCGACCTGATCCTATCTTGAATAAATCGAAACGCACCAGCCGTCGTACCTTTTTGGGTATACAGATTGACACGAAATCGACCAACAACCGTTGATAGGGAAAAATCCGTCTCTTTATTGACAGAAAAAATTTCTTTTTGGTTTGCTGGGGTCACACTCCCAATTAGATCTTCAACAAGCGCAGGAGTCAAAATTTGGGTTCCTGCGACCGCTCGAAGTTTTCCAGAGACGCGCATCATCGGAGGGTACCCAACGATGACATGGATATCCGATGCCCGAAGGCGGGCTGCTTCAGCGAACAATTCCTGCATGGTCATAGGTGATACATGGACACGGGACAAAGAACAAATAGCAAAACGCTATATTTGTTTTATCCTATGTCTTGAAAAGATTTTTTTCATACTGTTTCTTGTTTCATGTTTCTTGTGCGTGAGCTATTTGCTATTTGTCCGATGCCCAAATAAAACTAATTAATCCTGTGCGACCCGAAGGACCTCTTCAAGGGTGGTGATACCTTCAAGTGCCTTCATATACCCGTCTTGTTTCATTGTCATCATACCCTCTTCCCGTGCCTTTGCTTCAATTTCCTGCATCGTGGCGCGGGCAAGCGTCAATTTACTGATGGCGTCACTCACCGTATACACTTCAAAGACACCCATTCGGCCATAATATCCAGATCCACCACATGATGGGCAGGTATTACCGTTTACCGCACCAGTTCCATGATGAAGTTTGATCACGGCATCAGCTGGAAGAAGATCACCAAGCACGGAACGAATGTCCTTTTGAATCGCTTCATCTGGTGTATATTCTTCAGCACACCGCGAACAGAGTTTCCGCGCAATCCGCTGCCCCACGACTGCAGTAAGCGCTGATGCCACGAGAAATGCTTCAGCTCCCAAATCAATAAGACGTGGGATAGCACCAGCAGCGTTATTTGTATGAAGGGTCGCAAATACCAAATGTCCGGTCAGCGCTGCTTGAATAGCAAGCTCTGTCGTCTCGCCGTCGCGAATTTCTCCGACCAGGATAATATTTGGATCTTGCCGTAAAAAAGACCGAAGACCTGTTGCAAACGTCAGCCCAGCAGCAGTATTGATCTGCACTTGATTGATACCCGCGATCTGATACTCGACTGGATCCTCAAGCGTCATAATGTTGACTCTGGCATTATTGAGCTTGGTAAGCACGGCGTAAAGAGATGTCGTTTTACCGGAACCTGTTGGGCCAGTGACAAGGATAATGCCATGAGGCCTCGTGATACTTTGGTCTAGGTTTTTTAGTGCGAGTCCCCGAAGCCCTAACTCCGGAAGAGAGGGGACACCACCGGATTTTTTGAGAAGACGCATTACGATCTTTTCCCCATGAACCGTCGGAAGAGTAGAAACGCGTAAGTCCACTTCTTCGCCTCCCATTTTGAAGTTAAATCGACCGTCCTGTGGAGTCCGTTTTTCGTCGATTTTCATGTCACCTAATATTTTGATACGAGAGACGACTGCATCATGGAGACGACGAGGCAAAAGGAGACGTTCCTGCAAAATACCATCGACCCGATACCGCACGCGCGTATCTGTCTCTTGTGGTTCGATGTGGACGTCAGACGCGCGGATTTTCATGGCTTGCTCGAGCACTGCCGATACGATTTGGGCAATCGGCGCTTCATGAATAACCTCGTTTAACTTCCCGGCTTCATATGTGTGAATTTCAGACGGTGAATTCTCCTTGAGTGCCGCTGAGACATCTTCCCCGATATTTTGGGTATACAGATTTCGAAGCGATACGTCGATTTCAGAGGGGATTGCCATCTGCGGTACAAGTATCTTCCCTGTTTTCCGCTCTAAAAAGTCGATGGCTTGAAAGTCGAGTGGATCAGCCATCGCTACATAGAGAGTATTAGTCTTTTCGTCAAATTTCGTTGGAATGACATGATATTTGCGTGCAACGGGTTCGGGAACGAAATTCGTCAGCTCTGGTGAAAATGCGGTCGTTTTGAGATCAACAAACTCGATGGAAAGCATAGACGCGCGAACTCGAAGAAGATCTTCTTCAGATACGATGCGACGGCGGAGTAAAAGTGTCTCGATGTCATCGCCGGTGCCAATTGCTTCAGACGCGATTGCATCAGATTGTTCCCGGGTAAGTTTTCCGGAAGCGACAAGATTGGAAAGGATATCGCGGGCAGTAAGCGACATAGGCTGTATCCATTATGCGAAAGATTGGTTGTATAATGCAAGAGCGATATGGATAGCTACTATATTATCGGTGACCAAAAGGACACAGAACAGAAAGTGTCAATACTCTTACACACACTTGGGATCCACAAAAATGACGTGATGTATATCGTGCCCAGTGATACAGGGAGCATCGGTATTGATGCAGTCCGTGAAATACGCTCATTTCTCTACTCACAACCACTTCATGGACAGCTACATGCC
Source organism: uncultured Gammaproteobacteria bacterium (assembly GCA_964592885.1). GTDB lineage: Bacteria > Patescibacteriota > Microgenomatia > UBA10105 > UBA927 > CAZERT01. Next base: position 3,379 of record CAZQGM010000048.1, on the reverse strand, counting down.
GTATGCGTGAGTCATGCAGATGTCATGACCATTCAGGCCCAAAACGCACTATTAAAAATTCTTGAAGAGCCACCAATATCTAGTCGAATTTTCTTAGAAACAACGTCCCCGGAAAGGATGCTTGAAACCATCACGTCACGCTGCGAATGTATCAACGTGACTACTCCTCATGTGGACACAGTTGTCATGGACCGCTTCGACATCCTCTATGAAACGCCAAAAAAAATCGGCACCTGGATGAGTACGATTGACACTGAGGTTGCAAGCCGCGATGAGGCAATGACCCTTATCGATGCGGCTATCTCTGATGCCACCCGTCGCCTCCAAAACGCCACAACTGACGATGATCGTTTTGCCATCGCGATCCATCTCACCCGTATGGCAGATGCAAAGCACGCACTCCGGTCAAATGCACCGTTTAAACTGTGCCTTGATTCGCTTCTCGTTCATCAATGATTATCGGAAACCACGCAAGGTGTACTTTCACCTTTTGAGTATCCACCGACCACAAAAAAATGGCACATGATGAGAATTATTGGATATAGGTGTACTATAGTGAGACTCGCTGATTGAATTTTTTATCAATCATCAGTAGAATGGTATCATGAGCTTGGATTTTCAGGCTCGTTTTTATTTTAAATAATACACTGATATGACGGCAAAATCTTCCTATAGCGGCGAACAAATCGTAGTACTTGAAGGCCTCGAACCAGTACGCAAGCGACCAGCGATGTACATTGGGTCGACGTCCCTTTCTGGTGTTCACCATTGTCTAAATGAAATTATCGATAACTCGATTGATGAGGCGTTAGCTGGATTTGCACACAACGTGTGGATCACCATAAACAAAGATGAAAGCGCGACGATTCGTGATGATGGACGAGGAATCCCGGTTGATAACGTACCGAAATATAATCGTCCAGCACTTGAAATCGTCATGACCAGACTCCATGCTGGAGGAAAATTTGAAGGAAAAGCATACAAAGTGTCAGGTGGTCTTCACGGCGTCGGTGCATCAGTCGTCAACGCACTTTCTACAGCTATGTCAGTTGAAGTCCACCGCGATGGGCATATATATACGCAGACCTACAGTCGTGGCATCCCGACATCAGACGTGATCAAATCGGGAAAAGCCAGCGACACCGGAACTATTGTAACCTTTATGCCGGACGGAGAAATATTTACCGAAGGCATGTCTTTTAACTTCGAAACAGTTAAAAAACAAGTCCGTGATCGCGCATATCTTGTCTCAAAGATGTTTTTCCATTTATTTGATTCACGCACCGGCGATGAAGCACATTTCTATTTTGATGGTGGCATCTTGTCGCTTGTAAAAGCACTTAACCGTAACAAAGGCGGACTACACGAACCAATTTTTATCACAAAGACATCAGCAGACGGCGAGATGAATGTCGAAGTCGCACTTCAGTACTCAGACAGCTTTTCAGAAACGGTCGAGAGCTTTGTCAATGTCATCCCGACACCAGAGGGGGGGACACATTTGACTGGCTTCCGTATGGCACTAACGCGATCAATTAATGACTATGCGAAAAAGATTCTCACTGGAAAAAATGCAGAAGACTCTCTTATCGGCGATGATACACGCGAAGGACTTACCGCCGTCGTGTACATGAAAATGCCCTCTGCAACCCTACAATTTGAAGGGCAAACAAAAGGAAAACTCGGCAACGCTGATGTCCAGCCATTTGTGCAGTCTGCTGTCAAAGAGGGTCTTGATACATTCCTTGAAGAACACCCATCCGATGGAAAAGCTATCCTGGAAAAAGTGTTTTTAGCCGCAAAAGCACGACTTGCTGCGAAAGCTGCCAAAGATGCCATCATCCGCAAAGGCGCACTTGAAGGAGCATCTCTACCCGGAAAACTCGCAGATTGCCAAAGCAAAGATGCATCCCAATCCGAGCTCTATATCGTCGAAGGTGATTCGGCCGGAGGCAGCGCAAAGCAGGGCCGCGACAGAAAATTCCAGGCAATTTTGCCCCTTCGAGGGAAAGTCCTCAATTCAGAACGTGCACGGCTTGATAAAATCATCGAATTTGAAGAGCTCAAAGCACTCGTCATCGCTTGTGGTATGGGCATCGGCGATACACTCAATGTCGAAAAACTCAGATATCATCGCGTCATCATCATGACCGATGCCGATGTGGATGGCGAACATATCATGACGCTTCTTTTGACATTCTTTTATCGTCATTTGCCGGCTATCGTTACTGGTGGATATCTCTATGTTGCCCAGCCACCACTCTATAAAATCACGTCAGGAAAAAATATTTGGTATGCGTATTCCGACGACGAGAGAGATACACTTCTAAAAACGAACGCCAAAAGCATGAAAGGCCAGCCAAACATCCAGCGATATAAAGGTCTTGGGGAAATGAATCCAGAACAACTCTGGGAGACCACCATGAATCCAGAAAATCGCATCCTCCGACAGGTACAAGTCAACGACGCAGCAGCAGCAGACCAGGTGTTTACCATGCTCATGGGAGAAGAGGTGTCAGCTCGGAAACGGTTTATCCAGATGAATGCAAAAACAGCGACACTTGATGTCTAAACCGCGTACACTAGTGAGCGGTATGCATATGTGGATAAATAAAAATGTGTTGTATGGACATGCCAAATACTCGTAGTACAGAGGTGTACGAAGGGTATACAATAATCACAAACCCTGTCCAAAAAAATACAATCCAACAGTAGTTGGAAAAGGGAGGTATCGTTATGATCGACATTCAGCTTGTTGCACTATTTACGGCACCGACTACAGCAATTATCGCTCTCACATACGGCGCGTTCATCACGAAACGGGTCATGGCAACTCCTGCAGGTGGACCAAAACTTCGTGAAATTGCACATGCAATCGAGACTGGAGCCATGGCATATCTTGCCAGACAGTTTAAAGTAGTCGTTCCATTCATCATTATCCTAGCTATCGTCATCGCGATGACACTTGGCACAGGGATTGCCTCGACATTTCTCATGGGTGCGATCTTTTCCGGACTTATCGGATACTTCGGCATGTGGATAGCAGTCAAAGCCAATGTTCGGACTGCGAATGCAGCCACGAAAGGGCTCAATCCTGCACTCCGAGTCGCATTTGGTGCAGGCACTGTCAATGGCATGCTTGTGGTGGGTTTGGGACTTCTCGGAGTCTCCATCATATATATGTGGTCGTACTTTGCGTTCATCTCCCAGGGAGCTGATATGGTCGCCAAACAAGCAACAACAGTTCTTGTTGGATATGGATTTGGCGCAGCGCTTCTCGCCCTTTTTATGCGCGTTGGAGGTGGCATCTTCACCAAAGCCGCTGATGTTGGAGCTGACCTTGTCGGAAAAGTCGAAAAAGGGATTCCAGAAGATGATC
>CAZQGM010000047.1:0-8382 GCA_964592885.1 uncultured Gammaproteobacteria bacterium | reverse complement strand
AATGTTAAAGAAAGCATCATGGTCTATCGAACACCGATTTATAAATATGATTTCGTCACAGAACTCGCAGAAATTATTCCATTCATTGAAATGATGAAAGAGTCGTATGTGGATGGCGTACCATCATATTTTGAGATTACCACCGCGTTGGCGTTCCAACATTTTGCGAGAGTCCACGTGACCGCGGCAGTTATAGAAGTCGGGATGGGAGGAAAGTTTGATGCAACCAATGTCGTACGACCAGCCGTCAGCATCGTGACGAATATCGGTTTTGACCATACAGAGGTTTTAGGAGATACGCTTGAAGCCATTGCCTCCGATAAGCGGGAGATTATCAAACCGAGTAGCGTCGCCATTACTGCCGTGACACAGCCAAACATACTGCAGATTATCAAGGAGAAAAGCCAAAGTGTTCATGTACCATGTCGAGTTGTCGGTGAGGATATCCGTATGGAAAATGTGCATCTCTGCGCATATCGCTCGATCGTTGAAATGGCTTCGGGTCGCCCGACGGAGTTTGATTACGTATCTGACACACGCACAGTTCGTGGGTTATCGATGTCCATATCGGGAAAGCATCAGATCAGAAATGCTGCATGTGCAATCACCGCGGTTACCGAGTCGCCATTTTCCGTTGATGATGCTGCGATCAGACACGCGCTTACGACACTCCGATATCCAGGTCGGATGGAATATGTTCGCATAGGAAATGTTCATGTCATCCTGGACGGCGCGCATAATCCTATGAAAATGGAATCGCTTGCAACGGCTCTTGCTGCACATATTCCAGGTGTAAAATTTGATACCCTGATGGCAGTCAAAGGAGATAAAGATGCGGCATCGATGATACGAACACTCGCACCCTTGGTCTCACGATGGTTTGCTGCGACACTTGAGCGGCAAACTGATCGTGGCGAGAATGTGATGCTTGGTGCAGAGATGCTTGCTGATGCCATCAGCTCGGCTGACAGTGCAAAAGGCGTCCAGACTATCCCATATCTGACACCATTTCTCAATGATCTTCGGGACGGTGTCATACGCGTAGAGGGAGATACACTTTTGATTACGGGATCTCTATACCTAATCGGTGCTGTGAAAGAATGGATGGAAAACCATTAACGTCCAGGGGACATATAGTTTATTTCCCAGTAAAAAAGGAGATACATATGAAAGAGTCCATCGATACAAAAGAAACTATCAGAAAACGGATGATTGACGTACGAAGAAACATCCCTATGTTTGAAAAGAGGGAAGCTGACCGGCGAATTGCAGAAGTACTTGTTCGCAAAAAACCGTGGCGCGATGCAGCGATGGTTTGTCTCTACGTCTCGCTTCCAGCTGAAGTAGATACGCGCGCTCTTATCGACGAGTCATTTCGTCAAGGAAAAATGGTCGTCGTACCGAAAGTCCGAAGGGATGAAGGGATCGTCCTTCATAGGATTGATTCTGTATACGATCTTCGTCCTGGACCGATGCATAATCTCGAGCCACTTGAGACATGTCCTGTTGTAGGGAAAAATGAAATAGGTTTATTTATCATCCCACTCTTGGCATTTGATCGATCACTGTATCGTCTCGGTTGGGGCGGAGGGATGTATGATCGACTGCTTTCTGGCGTTCGCGCGCCGAAGATTGGACTCGCGTTTGATGCTCAATCCGTCGATGTACTTCCACATGACAATCATGATATTCCGCTTGATATGGTGATTACAGAGGCAGAGACATATCTGCCTCCCACAAACTGATCCATATCGATCGATAGATTCATGTGATATAAAAAATGTACAGATGCTAGTTGTATAGATTATTTTTATTCGTAATACGCCCGATAAAGGCTTATAAAGGGAGGTCACTATGTCACAAAAAACCGATCATTCTCATCCAGAGTATCAGTACCTCGATCTCATGAAAGATATCATGGACAATGGGACGTGGAAAATTTCCCATTCGACTGGTGTGAAGCTCAAAAGTGTATTTGGGAGGATCAATCATTATGATCTTTCTAAAGGGTTTCCTCTTCTGACCACCAAAAAGACATTTTATCGCGGCATCATCCACGAACTACTCTGGTTTTTATCGGGATCGAGCAATATCAAATATCTGGTCGATAACAATGTCCACATCTGGGATGAGTGGGCCTTCAAAAAATACGAATGGGCAGTCAAAGAGGGTAAAGCTCCAGAAATGACATTTGAAGCATTTATGGAAAAAGCTAAATCGGATCCGGCATTTCTCTCTGAGTGGGGAGAGCTTGGTCCAGTGTATGGTGTCCAGTGGAGAAAGTGGCCGGCATATAACGATGATCCAAATAGCAAAACAAAAAATAAAACCGTCGATCAGCTCATGTGGGCGATTGAGAAGATCAAAAAATATCCGCAAAAAAAGCACTATGTTATATCCGCATGGAATGCGGGATGTATCTATGAGATGAGTGGTAGTCATAGCGCATCTATGGTTATAGCTCCGTGCCACACGATGTTTCACATCAATATTACGGATGACAAGTTGTCGCTCCTTTTATACCAACGGAGTGCCGATCTTTTCTTGGGGGTGCCGTTTAATATCGCATCCTATGCGCTTCTCACTATGATTCTGGCGCAGGTGACCGGATATAAACCGGGTGAGTTTGTGCATGTATTTGGCGATGTGCATATCTACGAAAATCATTTTGATCAGTGCAAAGAGCAGTTGTCGCGCGAACCTCATGCGTTTCCGACGATGAAGATCAATCCGGAAAAGAAAAATATCGATGAATTTGTGTTTGAGGACTTTACGCTTGAAGGATACGATCCACACCCAGCAATCAAAGGGGATATCACAGTGGTAGGAGGATTTTAAACAAAAATTCCAAGTTCCAAATTCCAAGTTCCAAACAAAATTCAGTGTTCATTTTTTTATTTGGTACTTGGTTCTTGGGTTTTGGTACTTTCAGAAATGATATCTATCATTGTTGCGATCTCAGAAAATAATGTCATCGGAAACAAAAATGCAATCCCATGGCATATTACGTATGACCTAAAGCAATTTCGTCGCATGACGGAGGGGCATACGATTATCGTGGGTCGTACGACATTTGAGCAGCTTCGGAATGCATACGAGTCGCGAGGGAAGCCTATGCCGGACCGATACAATGTGATCGTGACAAACCAAGAGGGCTATCATGTCGATCTCCCAAAATGTTTTGTCGTCCATAGTGTTGGAGAAGCGCTAGAGAAAGCGAATGAAATCGAAGGAGAGGAAATATTTATCTCAGGCGGTGCATCCCTTTTTAAACAAACGATCGATCTTGCTGATCGACTGTATCTCACGAAGGTACATGTCACCGTCGATGGCGATGCGTTTTTCCCAGACTACTCACGGTTTTCAAAAGTCGTTTCAGAGGAACATCTTGAAGAAGGGGAATACAAGTTTACCTATTCGGTGCTTGAGCGTCCAAACGATCAATCCCCAGCACTGCCATAATAAATTCCATCGATTCCTCGGGTCTGGCGATCATTGATCCATGAAAACCTTTTTTATTATTTATTAGGAGTAATTTATCCTGCGTGGTTGCTGCTTGTTGTAAGGTCTTTATGTCACTCGTATTTGCATGCAATGTATCGCTTCCATTAAGATCGTATCTTCGTATATTTGGAATAAGCTTCTCAATATATTCTGCTTTAGCTGCAGCCTCGTCGTTCGCACCGGTAAAAAAGATATTTTTACCTGTATTGAACGTTTTTTTCGCATACGCGTCAGATGTTTTACATGCGGCACGCAGGACAGCTCCCCATACGTCAGTGCACATTTTATAATGCTTAACATATTGCATACGTTGTTTAATAGTTAATGTTTTTCCTTCTTGTGGAAATAGTACGTCTCTTCGAATCCATGTTGATGTATAGTATGGGGCAGTTTGCCAATTATCCGCTAATTTCTTTGCCTCATCCGTAAATCCTTTACTCACTTCTGAGAATTTTCGAGTAGCAGTGCTTGCAGCCGCATTGAATACAAGGTGGTCTATGTGAGAAGCAAAATGTTCATCCAAGGCCATTTGGGCGAGGTACGCGGCTCCCATTGACTGACCTTGGGCTACGTCTATCTTCCAATCTGCTCCATATTTTTCAGTCATGAGTTTATCTGTAACGGCGATAAGGTATTCCGCATGTGGTTCAAAACTCGGTTTATTGCGTCCGGCATGTTCTCGTACAGCGTTTACAAACTGTTTCGTAAGTTGACCATATTGAGTATCCGGGGTAGTTATGACGAGCACCGTAAAACCCTGATATACGGCTTCTTCGATTTCAGACTGAAAGGAAGTGGGATCTACGCCCCATCCGCCCTGTAGGAGCATTTTTTTTCCGTTATCTCGTTCTTTAGAAGGCTCCATGATGAATGCTTTTGAAGCGAGTTCCCCATATTTTTCAGAGGAAACTTTTGCGATTCGTTGTTCGGTCAGAAATTTATACGAAATTTCGTCCCGAATACGTACCTCTTCACGTATTTTTTTTATTCTATCGTTCGCAGCTCTATAGTCTGGACTTATTGTGTTTCGCAAAAATTCTCTTTCTTGCTCAAGACTAGCGATGGATTTGATATATTCGTTGGCATTTATGTGATTTGGATTTTCGTTTAAGAACGTGGTATTGGCCAGTATGGATTCTTTAATGATACGTAAGCGCCCATCTTCGGAAATTGTTTTTAATGCTGTTCTGCGATCTTTCCCAGCGTTTACTAGTTCGGTATATAATTGGGCACGTTTTGCGCTTGTATACGATGTTCGTTGTATATCTCTCTCGTCATTTTTATTTGGCGTATGCTTGATAGTCGATTTCTTTAAACGATTCGAAGGTTGCTCGATGTGTATAGCATCATCAGTGTGTGTGATCGGGTGGGCGAGACTTTCGAGGAACGACCGACCTGATTGAAGAAAGGACTGATCTTGAATAGAAGGTGGTTTTTTTGCGGAGATTTGAAATCCAAGTTCAGGAGTATTCGTACAGCGAATAATTGGACCAATATCTACTTTCATTTCAACCATAAGAGATATATTTGAATCATCATCTACTATCTGGTATACCCATAGTATATGAATATATTTGCGAAAATCATAGCGTTTCTAAAGAAAGTTGGCATACTCAAGGTTGGCGTTCAATCTAGTGCGTATACCAAATCCACGGATGCAGGGTATCAGCCACCGGAACCGGACGATAACTAACCGATACTACTTACCGTCTGTTTCGTTTCGCTTTTTGCCCGTTCATTTTTTTCTGTAGTGCAGACATGACGCGTTTGATGTCGTCTAGGTCTGCTTGGATATCTGCAAATTCTTTATCATCTTCTTTTTCTTCGATATCTTCTTCGAGATCACGCACCGTATCGATAACTTCTTGTCTATTCTGGGCGACCATGATGAAGGTCGAAAGAAAAATCGCTTCAAGTGATACAACCATCGTGAGAAGACCATAAGGAAATGGGTCAAATGGGATGATAAACGGGCTAAAAACTCCGTGATTTGCGGCGATCCAAAACGTGAACCAAAAGAAATGGATGTATACAAAAAGCATACTTCCAGAAAAATGGGTAATCTTTTCGGCCATTTTCCCTTCGAAAGAATGGAGATGACTGATAAGCGTCTTAATCTGTTGTCGTTCTTGGATGGCCATGACGTCCTCCTAAATTAAAAAAGTAGTAGCCGATACTCACGATAGCGCATGGCGATGTATGCACACAAAAAAACGTGGGAATGATCTCGTGTTTCTTACAGAGGCTGCAATGGAGTGCTGATGATTTTGATTGCGTATGCTGGAATCAATTGTAGAAATATGTTCTATAAGAGGTTCTAGAATGCTCAATGAAAAGAGTCGTTGCCCCAAGTAGCCACATCGCGTGTTGGCATGTTACCAACTCCAATTATACCCTATAATAGAATACCGGACAACCCTGCAAACGCATCATTTTTCCTTCTGGATGAGTCTCCAGTGATATAGGTAGAGTGGGGCGCCTACGATAACCATTGCAAGTGCACCCGTGAGGTCTTGCTTTTGTTGTCTCTCATCCATTTCTTTTTGAAACTCTAACTGCCGTCTCTCATCTTCTAGAAGTTGCTCCTTGGTTCGTGTATCAGATATTGCTTTGCCGTCAGGTCCGATTTGAGTTTGGATTGGATACGTCAATTTTTGAGAGCCAACAAGTGAAATTTTGAGCGCAAGATCCACCATCCGGACACAGCCGATGACAGCGATGATGAGTCCGACAAATGAAAAAAGGTACAGATAGATACGGCGGATATTTGGTTTCATGCTATTACTATAGCATGGGACATGGGACAGATAGCAAATAGCGTAGGACAAACAAATTGACATCAATTATAAAGCCCATACAGGATTGTGTTTTTTTTTGTTATTTGTCTAATCCATGTGCTTCGAGTTATTTGCTCTTTGTTATTTGTCCATTGTATAGTGATAGACATATGAAAACCTCACTCACCGCCCTTGTATGTGTTGTCGTTTTTGCACTCCTACTTAAATATGGAGCGCCAATTCCAGTGTCCGTGACAAGCACGGTAACCAATAAAAACGAAACGTTTAGCGTTAGTGGAGAAGGGAAGATGACGGTCGTACCCGATATGGCACGTTTGAGCGTCGGAGTGGAGACCCAAGGGGCCACTGTGAAGCAAACACAAGGCGCGATGAATACGGCAGTCAATAAAGTAACAGATGCGCTCAAACAGCTTGTCGACGCAAAAGATATCCAGACATCGTCCTATTCCGTCAACCCTGAATATGATTATGGTGGTGGTAAGCCACGAATTACGGGATTCCGGGCCAGTAGCTCGCTGTCAGTAAAAGTAAAAGATCTCGACAAGGTCAACGACGTCATCGATACCGCGACGAAAAACGGAGCGACATCGGTGGGTGGTATCCAATTTGAAGTGGAAGACCCAACCAAAGCGGAAAATGAGGCGCGGACAAAAGCTGTTGCTGACGCCAAGAAAAAAGCGGAGCTTGCCGCTAAAACAGCAGGATTTAGTCTCGGGCGCATCATCAATTATCAAGAATCCACAGGTGGTAATTCTCCGCGGCCCATTATGTATGCCAAAGCGATGGTGGCCGAAGATGCGGCAGGCACTCAGGTAGAGCCTGGTACATCCGATGTCATGATGACGGTGACGCTAAGCTACGAATTGCAGTAAGGATTATCGTCTTTCCTGCCCCACTTTTTTGTCATTCCCGCGGAGGCGGGAATCCATCTTTCTCGTTAAAAGTGGATGAAATTGATACCGTGGATCCCCGTCTTCACGGGGATGACGAGTTGGAAGTGAGCTAGATGGTAAAGCACTGCTATTCCCAAAGATATCAATGGTGGGTATGTGAATTGATCGACGAGTGTTTTGCATCTCCAAAATTACTCACTAATCGGGTATCATAGGACGACATCGATATATGCATGTGGTATACGCGATGCATCGGTATGGATCACAAAAAAACATCACAGCTTCCGACCAATTACCAGAAGCATCAGACAAAAAATCCAGTTCAACGCTTTCTGATCGACGGATTCTATCGAGCATTTTTTGCATGTGCTAGGGAAGCCTCTCCAGTACGAATCCTTGACGCAGGGTGTGGTGAAGGATTTACGCTACACAAACTTCGCGAGGAACGGATAGGAAAAACCTCTATCGGAATTGAGTATTCAAGTGATAGCAGGCGGCTTGGCAAAAAACTCTTTCCCGAGGTTGATATCCGCCCTGGTGATATCTATCATATCCAATGGAAACGTGACTCATTTGATCTCGTCGTCTGTACCGAGGTGTTGGAGCATTTGACTGACCCATCCAAAGCCCTTCTCGAACTTGGTCGGGTATCGAGTGCGCACATCCTTTTGTCAGTTCCAAACGAGCCATGGTTCATGCTATCAAACTTTCTTCGGGGCAAGTATCTTTCACGGTGGGGGAATCATCCTGAACACATCAATCATTGGTCAACTGCGGCATTTATTCGATTTGTAGAAGGGCATGGATATACGATCCAAAAAATAGCACATCCGTTTCCATGGACGGTGATTCTCGCTAAAAAAGCACGGTGATGTTTTTTTTAGCGTATACAACCGTACACATTTATGAAATCTCTCACACACCTTAAAGGGCGGGTGGTCACTCATATCACACATATATTCCGTTCGGATGCATCCATCCTGCGGGTAGTACGTATCGCTGTAGCTGCGTTTATCGTGTATTTCACGTATGTTGGATTCTTTAGGCACGAAAACTACTACTCTCTTAGACTGGATCTTGGGAATATGTCGCAGACTGTATGGAATGTCATGAGCGGACACGGGTTTACTCTCACCGATCCTATGAGTGAGAATCAAATGTCGCGACTAGCCGCGCATGCGGATTTT
>CAZQGM010000046.1:0-8615 GCA_964592885.1 uncultured Gammaproteobacteria bacterium | reverse complement strand
AATGAAATGAGAAGTGTGATAAATCGCAGTGGTGTCTCCCGAAATGCCATCACGAGGTGGTGTTCGCCTTTTGGCACAAGGACTCGCATGAGCCCCATGGGATTGTCAAACATGATTTTCATGGGTACGCCGTCAATCATCCCTCCCCATCCCGGATAATAGATCGTATTTATCTGGATGATACTGTCTTCTTCAGCCGTGATCTTGATATCAATGTGTTGGGTATCTATGCGTACGGGTTTTATAACGCCTGCGCCTTTGATAAATACGACGCGATCGTACGAATGACTCACTGGTTTGATCTTTACCCATATAGGCATGTATTCGTCGTGTGTCGTTGTCGTAGATTCGTTGGTCGAATAATATCCTTCCTCGTGATATATCGACGAGGTAGATGTGAGTATGGAAAACACAAACGGTACGCTACTTATGACGACTACGAGACCACAGAGGATCATTGCGGCACGCGGGAGTAGCCCGATAACAGATGCAACGACAAATGGACCAGTAATCCATAGTACTGCAAGTAACCTATACGGAAATTGTACAATCATCGATACTGCGGTTCCGTTCCAGAAAAAAGATGATGCAGGCGATGTAAAAAACATCGATACCATACCTACTATAGCCATCATCCTTGCTAGTTTTCGCTTTGTCTCATTCTCGATCCTGACTACAAACACCAGAGCACTCGCAATCAATATGCCAAACGATGCGACACTGATCGATGCGCTTTTCCCTAAATATGTCTCTGGATCAGCAATAACTGTTTTTCCAAATACCGTAAAGCGCTGTTCGTATAGAGCCGGAATCCAGAAAAATGCTGATATGCCAAGGCTCAAGAGCATACTCGTGCAAATCATCGCACGATCAATACCCCGAAGCATCACATAGAGAAAAATGGCCCCAAAAAGCAAAAGTCCAATCGTATTGTGCGACAGGATCAGACATACGAGTGCGATGCTTGTGACTGGACGCCATTTCCGCTCTATGGACGCAAGCGATAACGCCGCAAACATACCGGCCATCACTTCACCAATTGAACCCCGACGAAATATGTCATACACAAGATATGGAGATAGAAGATAGGTCATACTTCCAATAGTCGCTGGGAAAACCGGAAAAAGTGCCGAAAGCCAGAGGTATAGAAAATATGATGTCAGGATGACAGATCCGACAGTGAGAAGTTCCACCGTGGCGGTAAACGGCACACCGAAAAGATGTATGATCGACCCGATATACATAAATCCTGGGTACAGAAAATTGGCAACCGGATACCCATAGTTGTAGTTCAGACGCCCCAAAAATCGCACAGGAAATTGACCATCCCGAAATGTCTGATAAAACGCAGATAGTCGAATGACAAACCAATCACCATCATCTGTCACGATCATCCCTGGGGCAAAAATAGGATGAAGCACCACAAGTGCCACTAAGGTGAGAATGATACATATAAGGATGGTCAAAACCAGTCTATTGCGCATGAATGATTTGGGATATCTAAAATGCGGAGATTTTGTATAAACGCATACGAATGAGTTCATTGCGACCCTGCGCGACCGACAGTACCTTTTCTACTGGCCACGCCGGATCCGTCTGAGACTGGTACATGACTAGGTATACTGGCCGCTCAGTTGCTTTTATCCGAATATCGTCGGGAATCGTTTTGGGAAACGGCCAGATACCGATGATTTCGACATTTTTATTGCCCGATAGATATATTTCTAGGGCGTACGGCATCAGCCCAAATGTACCCTCGGTGTAGACCGTCACCTTTTCTTTTTTAGACTGCTCACTAAGTAACGATGCTATCTCCAAAACACCCCACCCAGCCGGCCAGTCATTGACGTATTGGGATGAATCTGATTTCAGAAGTGGTGCGGTCCGTATGTCGATAAGCATCCAGCCACTTGCCACGATATACGGTAGCACCGCGATAAACACCAGTAGTTTCCCCCAATATGTGCGGTTTTCTTTCCACCACTGCCAAAGCCCCCATGCTGCTAGAAATACAATCGGCATGGTCATAAAAAGAATATATCTGGGATACAGCGTCTTTCCGAATACGGCGAGAGCCAGAAACGGTGCAACGAAATATCCGAGCATCAGAAGCACTTCACGCCACTTTTTTCCATCATGACGACACGTCGCGTACACGGCAGCTCCGATCATAGGCAAACTTACATATGAAATAAACCAATTAATCATCCCGCGCAAATTTCCGTATAGATAGGTGAACGGATGTTGGAGCCACTCTTTAAACGGATACACAAACAGTGCATCTTTCTGAGCTATGATATAGAGAAACGGTGACAGCCGAAGCACGGCATACATCATCTGTGAGACGACACCGGCAACGACCACATATCCAAGCCATGTGAGTAAACGTCTGATACGATCTTTTTTACTCCAGTCAAATAGGATGAGTGTCATCGGGAGTAGGTAAAGGCTTAAAAACCCTGATGTTTTATTGAGCATCGCAAATCCGAGTCCAATCCCGAGAAGAAGCGCGACATCAAGCCTGACTTTTCTCGCAAGTAAGATACTTAGTGCAGTGTTGAGGATAAAAAGCGCCGCAACGAGTCCGTCGTAAAGCGCCATCCGATCATACAAAAGTGCTGTCGGCGATAAAACGTATAAAAGTGAGGCGACTGCACCGGGAACAATGGTCCCAAGAAGTGCGTATGACAGAAGCGGAAATGCAAAAAGTGAGAGTGTGCCAGAGATGACTGAGGCCATCCGCCCAGCAACGAGAGGGTCTTCTATAAACCGTAAACATGCCATGATGACCCACGAAAAAAGTGGCTGCTTTCCGTCAGTAAGCGATATGAGTCTCCATGCAGGATCATTGGCACCGATTTGGGCCCACCGGATATAAATCGCCTCATCAGTGAAAATTGGCATCGCACCAATGCTGATAAGGCGCGTAAAAACATAGACTCCAATAAGGAGGGTAAAAAATAAAATCCATCGAACAATCGGCTTTTTTAGTACGGTAAACATGTGGAACTTTATTATAGCAAGAAACAGCCCCTATCGCCCTAGTTTTATACGTTTCGTTTTTTTCCCAATCACATGGTCGATAGCGAAAATACCGAAGGTCAGAAAAACAGCAATACTACTTAACACGTTTTTGTAGTACATCACAGGCGGATCCCAGTTCCCAAGGTACAGATACGGCATATACCGGACGAGAAATCCCAAAGACGCGGCGATGACAGAGTATATAAGCCACCTTTTTTTGGGCACGAGACTCGCAAATGGGATAACCCACAGCATGTACCATGCTAGTGGCTCACGCGTAAAACTCACAACTACAAGCGCGAGGATCATGCCGACAAATGCTAGTATGCGATTCCAATGAAAGAAAAATGCCGGAAGAAGAAAAAACGTCATCATCTTCAAGCTTACTGAGACAGATAGCATGAAAAATGATAGCACCTTCTTTTTTGAAAGTACGAGCGATAGGATCGCAACAGCCATCATGGCGATATCATTGTGACTTGATACAAGCGATTCAATAATCACCAGTGGATTACATGCAAATAAAATCACAGAGAGGGCTGCCTCCGAGTCCCCTTCTGACTTCTGGATTTTCCATATCCCGAAGGCTACTATTACGTAGGAGAGAGCAAGCAATGCTTTTAGAGATACGACTTCCGTAATAAAAAAGTTTAAGCCCACGAGGTACGGTACAAGTGATAGAAGTATCCACATAGGCGTATATGCACTCGTCAGATGAGTCCACCGCATAAACGATAAATATGGATCGACTCCCATGTAGCTTAGAGGGATAACTGTATACGGATTGGCATGGTACAAAAGTACGGTACGACTGGTAAAAAGGTAATTAAAAAAATCATAGGAAAATGCGGGATATGAGACAAGAAGGAGAAGCGGTGTCCCAATGACGATACGAGTAAGCCACTGTCTCGATAGCCTACCTTCTTTTGCCATGTGGATAAGCCATATATACCCAGCAGTCAACGCAAGGATGATGATCGCAAATAATACTGTCGATAGTGGTCTATTAAAATATCCAACGTACCGAAACACATCCACGATACGAGTCACGAGCGGCACAGTCGAAATAGTCAGATTTAAATCGATCTGGGTAAAGCTGTAAAGAAGCAGTAATACGATAGCAACAAAATATACACCGATACCGATTCGATCTGACGAGCGGAGGTCAAGATGCGTATGCGTTGATGCTCCGGTATCGCCGTTTTTCATAAGAGTGGACAGTGTACGGGTTTAGCTAGTGCCGTATTTTCCTTGCCACGAGTTTAGTTTGATTTTTAGGATATCGAGAAGTCCGAGCCAGGAATCCCGAATCGGATTGACTCGCCGTGTGTCCACATAGTGCCATTCGACCGGCACTTCTTTAATCGTATATCCCAAGCGCTTGGCCACATAGAGAAGCTCTACATCAAATCCAGCGGTCACCATGGCTCCATCAGCACTCCCTGATGTCTCGTACAGTTTGAGTTTGGATACGAGTGATTCGACAACCTGACGTCGAAATGCTTTAAAACCACACTGTGTATCCTCTATCCCATTTAGCCCAAGGAGTACTGATCGTAGCATCATAAACCCCCGTGCCA
Organism: uncultured Gammaproteobacteria bacterium; assembly: GCA_964592885.1. Lineage (GTDB taxonomy): Bacteria > Patescibacteriota > Microgenomatia > UBA10105 > UBA927 > CAZERT01. The sequence goes on along the minus strand of CAZQGM010000046.1, from coordinate 4,011 downwards.
TCATCATACGCAAAAACGGCGCACCTTCCCGTTTTTCTTTCCGTGAGCCAATGACGATATCGTACCCCTGCCCCAAAAATGGTAGGAGTTTTTCGGATTCAGCAAGCGGTGTGGCCTGGTCTAGATCAGTAAATAAGACCACATCTCCCACTGCTTCTTTCATGCCTGAGATGACGGTAGCGGCTTTTCCCCGATGTGGGCAATCAACGAGTCTAAAGCCAGGATTTTCTTTCACAAATAATGCTAATAATTTTTTTGTGTCATCAGACGATCCATCGTTTACGAGTAATGCTTCCCATGTGTAGGACTGTCTCGAAAGATAATGCACCACTCGATCAAGTGCACCAAGACGTATATTGGTCTCTTCGTTGTATGCTGGGACGATGACGGAAAGGTGTGGACGTTTCATTTCTGTTCTTTCTCCATAGTATCAGCTCCGCGATATGGAACGAGACGATAAATACGAACGACAGATACATCCCATTGTCCGGCTACTTCTGCTTGTCCAAATCCGGCAATCTCCCAGAGTGGGTGTCCTATGGGCTGACATGTTTTATCTTCGCAAACAACGAGTAGCTGGTCTGTCACGGTTTTTCTCTCTGGATCCACGCCTTCGTATTCGATGGTGATCGGGGCCCGATTCCATATCTCAAAAAAATATCGGTATGCGTGATCCGAATTTGCACCCGCAAGCAAAGCAAAGTTATATGGTTTTCCTCCTGTATGCTCGAGCACCGCAGCACTGATCGTTTTTGCCTGTAAAAGTTGGCGGTTGGGCTCGTTAAGAAATGGCATACCCGCTAGAAGATAACTGCCCATGACCACTACCATCAAAGCTCCAACGATGCGATTTTTGGAAAAAACCTTAGAGATAACGACTCCAGCCATGATCGCGGGAATAGGAAATATGATGCCCAAATAGTAATCGTAAATCGGCTTTCTATACAACCCAAATATGAAGGATGGAATAATGATCCACGATGCGATAAATAGGTACGGCCATACAACCTTGTCTGTCAGACTTTTGTGAGACACTCCGTTTTTTCTCACGTGAAGAATAAGGGGCCAAAAAAAGCCAATGAGAAATATGATGACTAAGATGGGTGTTATCGTATTCCAAAGCAATCGGGGGTTTGGGTCCATCGCTAGAAGCATCGCGGTATCTGGTATTCGGAATAGCTCACGACTCACGAGGCGGTAGATGACGGATGCGCTGGTCACGAGTGCTTGCACTCCGTCAAATCCTGTGTCTTTTCCGGATGATAAAAACGCAACTATCGCCTTGATATTAGAAAATCCGTGCCGGATTTCAAACAGAAGAAATGGTGAAAACCCGATCAGTCCACCACCGATACTCGCTGCATAGATCTTCCAATTCGTCCGAAGTGCTGAATGGAAAAGGATCATCATTCCATACCATCCCGCCATAAAAAGAAACACGTAATGAAGCTGGATACCGATACCAATTAGTACACCTGCTATAAGGGAAAACTTTAGATCACGCTTGGACCATAGATACATCGTCACCATCACTAAAAGGAGTGAAACGAATGGGACAATATTTGGATTCCAAGATGACCTTGAATACGCAATCACTATTGGTGATAGTGCATATATCAGAGATGCAACGACTCCTGCTACTGGAGAAAACAACGCGCTCGTACTTACGTATACGAGGTATACCGTGACAGTGCCGACGAGTGCTACTCCGATGGCAGGGCCCACGGGATCAAGCCGTGATAGCCACAAAAAGGGGGCCATGAAGTAGTAATACACTGGCCCCATGAAAAAGCCACCGACAGACGCGGTTGGTCCGAGCAACGTAAATTTGCCGTCTACAATCATGCGTTTGACGACCATCACGTCCCGTCCCTCATCGCCCAAAAACGTCATATAATCGCTTGCTCGATATACACGCATGAAGAACGCGACCATGATGATCAGTATAAGGATGACTGGCAGGTAGTAGCGGCGATAGCGCTCAAGCATATACAGAAATTATGATTTTTTCCAAATCACTTTGGAATACATGATATAGTTCCAGATGAGTCCAATCCCTATCCCAAAAAGGTAGAAGATAAAATACGTAGGCAATCCAAACAGATGGGTACCGACATATATAGTCCCACTCTGGATGACTACCGCCCCAAATGAGGTGAGATTAAATTGAAGAAATTTCGGTATGAGAGCAAGCCCTGATAGACTTCGGTCTTTAAACGTCCATGTGTTATTAAAGATAAAATTAGAAATGATCGCACACTCTGCACCGATTGCTGCTGCAATCGACGGATGAAGCCCCGCGCGAACGCCTAGCATGAGAATAGTCGTATTGATGACAAATCCTATCGAACCTACGACCAAAAATCGTCCAAATGCCCCTTCACGAGTCATCGTAATTCGCCGCTTCATCACATACAGAAGGATGTGTCGTATATATTCAGCCGCATAAATTTTTGAGTTACCATATTGCCGATCGGTAAAATGAAATGGTACTTCGCGGACTTTTGCACCGAGTCCAAGTGCATTATCCAAAAATGCGATTTGAAATAGGTATCCTGAATACTTCTTCATCTCAGTTTTAAGCGCTATGACAAATCGTTTATCATACGCCCGATATCCACCAGTCCAGTCGTGTATCTCTGGATGACCAAGTCCGAATCGTACGTACAGATTGGCTACGATACTGAAGATTTTCCGATGAAGTCCCCAGTTTTCCGGGATTGAACCACCAGCGATATATCGACTCCCAACCACCATATCTGCACCACTATCGATACAGCGGATGAATTCTGGGATTTTTGTGACATCATGAGAGAGGTCTGCGTCTAATTGTAGGATGTAGTCAGCATGCATCACACTGACAGCATGGTCCATACCACGCAAAATCGCATGACCGAGCCCTTCCTTTTTTCCAACGATAAGTTCGACTTTGGGGTGCTTTTTTGCGTATGCTCGGACTTCGTCTGCAGTGCCATCTGGAGAATTGTCATCGACGACGAGATACGATATTACGTGATTTTTCACGCCAGCCACGTTCGTCCGGATTAGATCCAGAAGTGTGATGATATTTTCTTTTTCGTTATATGTCGGGATGATGATGACTATATTCATAAAATTATCAGGATACGTAACTACCAATTCTATCACGATTTGAGGGATCCAACCTCCATCCGCCAATATTCAAGGAGATCAGCAAGTGTCTTGTCAAAAGGAATGACTGGAACCCAACCAGTCGCATCTTTAAATTTAGTCCCATCTCCAATAAGTCGCGGCACTTCTGACGGTCGCATGCGAGCGGGATCATTTTCCACCTGTATTTTTTTGGTACAGAGTGACAAGAGTGTATTGAGCATATCGCCGATCCTCACCCCTCGTCCAGAACAAATATTATATGCCTCTCCAGCGATACAATGCTCCATAGCAAGCACATATGCGGCGACGATATCGCGTACATCAGTGTAGTCACGAATTGCATCGAGATTCCCAACTCGCACCACTGGCTCTGCAAGTCCTGCTTCGATTCGAGCTATTTGTCTGGCAAAATTAGACTCAGCAAATGTCTCGGTACGGCGCGGGCCAGTATGGTTAAACGCGCGCGTGCGGATGATATTCATGTGATACGAACAACTATATTGGTACCCAAGATAATCCATGGCAACTTTCGAAACGCCATACGGACTTTGCGGACGAAGTGGGCTGTTTTCTGTGATCGGCACTTCGTCTTCCCGAACGAGTCCGTACTCCTCTGAGCTTCCGGCTATTTGGACCACAGGTGTCCCACCTACTTTTCTGACCGCTTCAAAAAGATTGGCAGTCCCTATGATGTTTGTCTCAAGCGTCACCGTCGGTGATATCCAAGATGTCGGTACAAAAGACTGAGCAGCCAGATGAAACACATAATCCGGCTGTACTTCTTTGACTGCCGCAAATAGTGAGTGTGCATCCATGAGATCAGCATCTATATGCTTCACACGTGGATTGTCAGCAAATGATAGCTTCTTTGGAATGGGA